>DASXGF010000657.1:0-4318 GCA_036489275.1 Myxococcaceae bacterium
GATGCCGAACCCGCTGCCCTGGGGAACGACGTCGATCTGGACCGTCGCGAGGGAGAAGTTGCCGTAGGTCGCGATGTCCTGCCCGGTCCGGTCCACGAAGGCGAAGCTGGGAGGGCGGCCCTGAACCTGGACCGGATGGAGCACGACTCCGGTCCCGCTGGCCGGATAGGCGCCGGCGCCGCAGAAGACGTTCTCCCCGTACCCGCCGTCGAGACGCTCCGGATACGTGTGCACGACCGGCGTGCCCAGCGGCGGCGCGAGGATGGAGCAGACGTCTGCCGGAGCTGGATCGGCGCAGGCCGCGGGTCCGCTGCCGCCGCCATCGATCGGCGGCGCTCCCGCATCCACCCCACCGTCGAGACCCGGACCCGCATCCACCGGCGCGCCGGCGTCCGTTCCGGCGTCCGGGACTCCGAAGCCTGCATCGCCCTGCGGGGGAAGGCCGCCCGTGCCTCCGTCCTCTGAACCCGACTGGGTGCCGCCACCGGTGCCAGGCAATCCGCTTGCCGGCGGTCCTCGCTCCGCGCCCTGACCACAGGCGAGCAGAAAACCCATCAGCGCCGCGACGATACCGCTCCGCCCCACGATCGCCCCTCGCCCTCGCCACCCCACGCGGCGCGGGCGGCAAGCTGTCCACGCACCTCCGGGTCCGCATCGACCGGAGGTCCAGTCCCGGCACGTGGACGATTCGGCGGCGCGGTCCGCCCGGACCCCGGCCCGGCTCCGCAAGGAGACGGCCGCTCGTCCGTAACCGCTGACAGGCCCCGTCGTTCTCGGGCCGTGGATGGCTGCCTCCTGCCCAGTGCTCCCGGACGTGCCCGCCTCGGACGCGGCGTGCGTGGAGGGCGTGCGTCGAGGGGATGCCGTGGCGGCGGAGGCGCTGGTCCGGCGTTTCGAGCCGCAGGTCCGTCGCCTCGTTCGAGCGCACCGGCCCCGCGCGGTGCCCGAGGACGACCTGGTGCAGGAAGTCTTCCTCGCGGTCTTCACCCGGCTCGACCACTACCGGGAACGGGGCGGAATTCCCTTCGCGCACTGGCTCTCCCGGCTGACCATCAACCTCTGCCGGGATGCGCTCCGCTCCGAGCGCCGGCGTCGTCCCACCCCGGCGCTCTCGCCGGAGACGCTGCAGTGGATCTCCTCACTCGTCGCGGACCCGGCGCCGCCGGTGGACGAGGTGCTCGCGGCGCGCGCGGCGGTCGAGGCGCTGCTCTCGCAGCTGCCCCCGGACGACCGGCTCCTCCTCACACTGCTCTCGCTGGAGGAGCGTTCGCTGGAGGAGGTGGCCGCGCTCACCGGCCGGAATCGCACCGTGCTCAAGGTCAGGGCCTTCCGGGCCCGGCGGCGGCTGCAGGACGCGGCGCGACGCCTGCTCTCGGTGGAGGGCTCCGATGAGTGACCGTCTCGACGCCCGCTGGAAGCGGCTCGTCGCCGCGGCACGGCAGGCGCCCGCCGTCGAGCCGCGTCCGTCCCGCCCGACCTTCGTGGAGCGGGTGGCCCGGACGGCGTTGCTCGCCCGGACGACGGCGAGCCCGCGCGCGCCCGAGCGGCTGGCCTGGGCGGGGCTCCTCGCCGTCGCCGCCCTCGGCGCTGCGGTCGTCCTCGTCTGGCCGGATCCCGTCGCTGCGACCGTCGAGGCGCTGTCCGCGGGGGCCGGTGCGCTCCCGCGCTCGGTGCCCCATGCGCCGGTGGCGCCCCGTCCACCCCTTCCCTCGCGTGAGGCCGCGTTTGCCGCGGTTCTGCGCCTTCCCGAGCTCGGGCTCGAGCTCCCCTTCCCCCAACGCCGGACCGACACGCCATGATCTTCGCCGACATCCTCTTCTGGTTCCTGATGGTCGCCGGGGCCTACCTGGCCCTGAACGCGTACTGGCTCGCGGCCGTCGCGCTGTTCCGGCCGGCGGTGGAGCGGGCGCGGCTCACCTACGCCACGCGGCCGGTGGCGGCGACCCTCGCCGGAGTGCTCGCCCTCGTCCCCGTGGCGGTGGTCTTCCTCGTCTTCGTCCGGGCCGCGCACCCCGGGGTGAAGCTGGTGACCGGAGCGATGCTGATGGTCCCGCTGGTGCTCGCCCTCATCGGCTCCGCGGGCCTGGCGGACAAGATCGGCGCGGGGCTCGCCTCGCCCGTGGATGCCGCCCAGCCCTGGCGCCGCGTGCTGCGCGGGGGGGCGGTGCTCGCGCTGCTCTTCGTCGTTCCGTTGCTCGGATGGTTCGCCGTCTTCCCGCTCACGCTCGCCAGCGGCCTGGGCGCTCTGTTCCTGCCGCCGCGTCCCCTCGCCCAGCCCGAGCTCGCCGTCCCGCGCCTGGGCAAGCCGCCGCTCCAGGTCGAGAGCTGATCGGCCGCCGGCGGAGCACGCCCATGCCCCTCACGAGACGACAGGCGCTGGTGGGCGGAAGCTCGGCGGTCCTCGCGCGACACGGGAGCCTCGATCCCCGGAGCATCTTTCCCGGATGCGCGGCCGCGCCGCTTCGCGTCTGAGTTGGGCGACGGGCGGGATGCCGCCGGGGCCGAAAAGTTACCGGAAGATCACCGCGATTCCGGCGATGGCGACGATGTGCACCTTGTCGCCCCCGGGTGCGGCGTGACATCCCAAACACGATGACACGCATCGCCTGCTTCGCGGTTCTGCTGTGCGTGGCCTGTTCGGGCACGGTCGAGACGGCCAATGCCGAGACTCCCGACGGCGGCGATACCTGTACCCCCTTCACCGCGTGCGGCGCGGGCCAGAACTGCGGAAGCGTCTCCGACGGCTGCGGCGGGAGCGTGAGCTGCGGAACCTGCGGCTCCGGCCAGAGCTGCGGCGGCGGCGGCACAGCCAATGTCTGCGGAGCCGGCAGCTGCTCGCCCACCACCTGCGTCGCGCAGGGAAAGAACTGCGGGACCATCAGCGACGGATGCAGCTCGGTGCTCCAGTGCGGAACATGCAGCGGGGGCCAGTCGTGCGGCGGCGGCGGCACGCCCAACGTCTGCGGGGGGAGCGCCTGCACCCCGACCACTTGCAGCGCCCAGGGGAAGAACTGCGGCGCGATCAGCGACGGCTGCGGCAACACGCTCCAGTGCGGCAGCTGCAGCGGCTCCGACACCTGCGGCGGCGGCGGCTCTCCCAACGTCTGCGGGAGCGGGAGCGCGATCGATCAGTCCATCCTTCCGGCGGCCTTCCAGACGCTCTGGGACCCGGGAATTCCCGGCGGCATCCCCGCGGACAACGATCCGGTGCATCCGGCCTCGGTCTGGCTCCCGAGCGGAAATCCCTACGGCGGCTACTCGGTCGATCCGACCCTCACCGGACCGTCGAAGGCTGCGCAGTTCACCTCCGCGTTCCAGGCGGCGATCAACTCGGCGGGCGCCGCGGCCACTGCGTCGATGCGGAAGATCGTGAAGCTCAAGGCCGGCACCTACTTCGTGAACCCGCAGGATCTCCCGAACGCCGGTGGCCAGGTCGGGATCTACGTCCGGGTGGACAACGTCACCATTCGCGGCGAGGGAGCGGACACCACCCGCATCGTCGCCAACGCCACGATCCCCGACTACGGCGCGGTGATCCTCTTCGGCCACCGGAGCGGGACCGGAGATGCGAGCTTCGGCGTCCAGGCGCTGACCGCGGATGCAGCGCGCGGCGCGACGACGATCAAGGTGGGCAACGGTGCCGGGTTCGCCGTGGGCGACGTGGTCACCATCGACATGCTCGATGGCGCGGCGGTGAAGACCGGCGCCGTCTACCTCAATGGCGGCTATCTCTGGTTCTACGACGGCCAGTACTTCAAGCGGCAGCCCACCTACGGCTGGAGCGGTCCATCCACGGGCGCCCCGGCAGTGAACGTCAGCGACCTGGGCTCGGCCAACTCCGCGGCGCAGAACGCGGTGCCGTCCTGGCGGTCGCGCATGCAGGCCAACGAGATCGTTGCGATCAGCGGGAACACTCTAACCTTGAAGGACCCGCTGAACCTCGACTTCCCCCTCTCCTCCACCCCTCAGGTCTGGAAGACCATCCCGGCGAACACCTCGGGGTCGCTTGGAAACCGCTGGTCCGGCATCGAGAACGTCGCCGTGGCCGGGGGAAACAACCAGTGGGGCTTCCCCGGCGGGACGGTCGTCTTCAGCTACATGGCGTACTGCTGGGCGAAGAACGTCGAGGCGGACGGGGAGCGCTGGACCAGCGATCCGGTCAACCACCCCGGCAAGTATGGCTACAACATCGGGATCGGCCGGAGCTACCGCTGCGTGGTCCGTGACTCCTACGCGCATGGATCGGCGGACGAGAACCCCGGCGGCCAGGCCTACGGGATCGTGGTCGGCGCCGGATCCTCGGCCTGCCTGGTGGAGA
>DASXGF010000661.1:0-1705 GCA_036489275.1 Myxococcaceae bacterium
TGAAGGACGCCATCCTTGCCCACGACGGGCAGGGTCGGCGCGCGCGGGACCTGGTTCGCCGCGGCGTCGTCGACGGAGCAGACGGCGGTCATCGCCTTCCTCCAGTCGCTCTGAGCAGGCGCGGCTCTCGCACCGGAGCGCCGGCGCGGAGATGCCGCGAAGGAGAGTGGAGTGCGCCGCCCAGCAGCACCGCTGGACGGCGCGCTCTCCACCTCCGCGGAGGTGACGGGGTCCTCGATGCCGCCGCCGACTGACAGGTGCTTTCGTTCAGCAGACCAGGAAGCTGTTCAGGGGTCGGCGCCGGAATTCGTCCCGGCGATCGCTCCCTTCGACGACGAACTGAACAGAATCGGCTGCGTGGTTTGGCCCACCACATCCGCGCATGCGGGGAGCCCCCGCAGCGCACGGACACCTCGCCCGCCGGGCCTACTTGCCCTGGTAGATCCCCATCACGTCGCGCAGCAGCTTCACGGCCTCGTCCCTCGGTCGCTGGAAGGAGTTGCGGCCCATGATCGACCCGAAGCCGCCGCCGTCGCGGATGCCGCGGATCTCGTCCAGCACCGCCGGGGTGTCCTTCGCCTCGCCGCCGGAGAAGATGATGATCCGCTTGCCGTCGAAGCAGCTCTGGACGACGTGACGGACGCGGTCGGCGAGCGTCTTGGTGGGAATGGCGTACTTCTCATACACCGGCTTCGCCTCGGGGAGCGCCACCTGGTCCTTGGGCGGCTTCACCTTGACCACGTGTGCGCCAAGCTGCGCCGCCTCCTGCGCGGCGTAGGCGATGAGGTCCACCGCCTGCTCGTTCTCCTTGGCGATGGCAGCGCCGCGCACGTAGGCCCAGACCACGGTGGGGAGGCTGTGCTCCTTGGCCTCCTCGATGATCTCTCGCAATTCCTGAAGCAGGACGTTCCGTGCTCCACTTCCCGGGTAGATGGTGTAGCCGACCGCGGCACAGCCGAGCCGAATCGCATCCTTCACCGAGCCAGTCACGGCCGAGGCGGGCTCGATCTTGCTCATCGAGTCCGAGTTGTTGAGCTTGAGGATGAGCGGGATCTCCATCGCGTAGTTGCCGGCGACGGCCTCGAGGAAGCCCAGCGGCGCGGCGTAGGCGTTGCAGCCCGACTCGATCGCCAGCTGCACGTGGTAGTCCGGGTCGTATCCCGAGGGGTTGGGGGCGAAGGAGCGGGCCGGGCCGTGCTCGAATCCCTGATCCACCGGGAGGATGACGAGCTTGCCCGTTCCAGCGAGCGTCCCGGTGTTGAGCAGCCGGGCCAGGTTCATCTTCGTGCCCGGGCTGTCGGAGGGGTACCAGGACAGGATCTGCTTCACGCGGTCGGTCAGGCGCATGCGGTTCTCCGGAGCTCCGCTCGGGAGCGTCGAACGTGCGCCGGGGTGTTACACGCTCCGCCGGGAGCCTGTCACCTCTTCTGGGAAGAGGTCGGGACCCTGGCCGAACAGTCAGGGCGGCCGGCGGGTCGAGTCCGCCTCGTCAGTGGTGCTCGTTCTCCTCGTGGGTGGCCGGGGCGACGAAGCCCGCCCGGGCCTCGGGGTGCCGAATGCGGCCCCCGAGCAGAGCGGTCCGGCCGAGGATGGCGCTGCAGAGGGCAGTGAGCACGAGCAGCGGGACGGTGACCTCGCGACCGAGTCCCTTCCGGCGCCAGGCCCAGACGCCGGCCGCCGCCACGAGGACGGCGCTCCCCAGCGC
>DASXGF010000701.1:0-3135 GCA_036489275.1 Myxococcaceae bacterium
CCGGTCAGCGCAAGGCCGTCCTTGTAGTTGAGCGAGCTGTAGGCGACGTCGACGGTCACCTCGCCGGGAGGAAGTGCCGCCTCCTCGAGCGACGTGCGCTTGACCACCGTGCGCCCGTCAGCCTGCTCGGCAACCAGCGCCGTGAAGGTGTCTGCCATGGCGCGGGCACGATGGCGCCGGGCTGGAGGAAACTCCAGTCGAACCCGGAAAATGTTGCCCCCTCGCGCCGGCACCGCACTGGGCTTCTCTCGGCCGGAGGCCTGGTCGGGCGCTGGCCCGCCATTCGCAAGGACACCCTCCCAGGGCGGCGTTGGGGTCGTGGGGCGTGGGGGAGCGTGGGCGGTCGCCTGTGAAGCGGTTGCTGGCCTTCCTGGCCGGCGAGCAGGCTTCGCCCACGCTTCCGCCCACGCGATCGGCGCGAGGGCGGCTCAGGCGACTCGGGAGCTCTGCTCGGGCGTGACCCAGTCCAGGTCGGTGTCGATCTGCCGGAAGCGGAGGGGCTTGCCGTCGAAGGTCTCACGGCGAGCGGGGTAGACGAACGCCCGCCACGCGTAGAGGAGCAGCGAGCGCTGCTCGAGCGCCGGATGGAGCCCCGGACGAATGCGTTTGGCGTGGGCGGCGGGGAGGAGGCTCCAGTGCATCGCCGGGTCCTCGTGGTGCATGCCGTGGTAGCCGTTGTTCAGGGTGAGGTAGTTCAGCAGCCCGCTGGTGAAGTTGCGTGAGTGGTTCACCGGGTGGTCGGGGTCGCAGCCGTCGTGCCAGAGGAAGTTGATGCCGACGATGCCCAGGTTCGCGAAGAGCTGCGGGATGACGATGAAGCAGAGCGCCTTTCGCCAGTCGAGCGCGAGGAGGGCGGCCTTCACGCTCCAGACGACGATCGTCTCGGACCGCAGCTGTCTCCGCCACGCCGTGCTCCCTTTGAGCTTCCCGTAGCGGGTGTTGCCGCGGACGATGGACGGCGTGACGGCGAAGGGGAACGCCAGCACGTTGAGCAGGTTCCACCGGAAGCGCACCCTCGAGGTGCGCATCACGTCCTCGCGCGCCTGGAGGAAGCGGTGGTGCGAGAGGTTGTGCCCGGGGATGTAGTCGCTGATCGGGAAGCCGTAGGAGAGGCTCACCCAGAGCTGGAAGAGTGAGTTCATCCACCGGCGGTTGAAGACCGGGGCGTGGACCGTGTTGTGGGCCACCACAGCGCAGAGCCAGCCCGTGTAGCCGAGCACGGCGATGGTCAGCGGCAGCCACGCTCCGTCCGGGGCGAGGGCCCACGCGGCGGCGTAGAGGGCGGTGTTCACGAACAGGATTGCAAGACTGCGGCGGTCGGCCGAAAAACGCAGCAGGGTTCCGGGGTTCCCTCCGGCCGGCGACAACGACTCCACATGCGAAAGAAAGCAGCCCGCGTCGGTGGGTGTCCAACACTTTATGGCGGCCTGCAGCCGCAGCCGGCGCCGGACCGGAAACCCCCGGAAACCGAGGCCTGGAGGCGACTGCCGAGGGCGACTGACGAGGTGTCAGACACCTCGTCAAAAGGGGACCTTCTGGCGGTCCGTGACGACGTGCAGGTGGCGAGGTGCTGGCGACGTGCGGACACTTCGTCAGACGCGTGAGGTTCCTCCGGTGGCGAGGTGCCAGACACCTCGTCAGGGGCGTGAGGTGCCCCCGAAGGGGGTCACAGCGCCGGATCCCGCCCCCTCTCCGAGGTCCTCGCGAGGTGGCAGACACCTCGTAAGAGCCTCGCGAGGTGCCAGACACCTCGTCAAGGCACCCGTCGGCGTCGGGAGCCCCTCCGGTCGTGGTGTGTCCCCGTCGTGGGTGTCTCCGGTCGTGGTGTCAGACACCTCGTAGCGGGCAAGGTCGGGATGTCAGGCACCTTGTAGCGGCACCTCGTCGCGAGGACACCTCGTCGCGCACCCGGAACGGGTTTTTTTCCTCCCCCCGTCCCCGGAGCCGGACGAGGCGTCTCGCTTCAGGCCCGGTCGTACTTGAGGAAGGACACGACCCGGTCCGAACCCAGCCGCTCGGCGCCTCCCAGGAATGCCAGCTCGGCCAGGAAGGCGAAGCCCACCACGGTGCCGCCCGCGCGCCGGATGAGCTTTTCGGTGGCCAGCGCGGTGCCTCCGGTGGCGAGCAGGTCGTCCACCACGAGGACGCGGGCGTTCCGGACGAGCGCGTCCACGTGGAGCTCAAGGGCGTCGTCGCCGTACTCGAGGCCATAAGCTTCCCGGAGGGTCTTGCGGGGAAGCTTCCCCGGCTTGCGGACCGGAACGAACCCTCGACGCAGCGTGGCAGCGAGCGCCCCGCCGAGGATGAAGCCGCGGGCCTCGATACCCACCACCTCGGTGATCTCCAGCGTGGCGACCCGGGCAGCGAGCGCCGAGACGACCCCGTGAAAGAGCAGCGGGTCGGCGAGCACCGGGGTCAGGTCCTTGAACACGATGCCCGGCCTCGGGAAATCCGGGACGTCACGCACACGTGCGCGGACCGCCTCGAGCAGGGGAGGGGGCATGGGCTGCGGAACAGCATATGCCGCCCCCAGGGATGGTATAGGCCCGGGCGCCATGACCGAACCGGCCTCCAGGCGCGGGCGCCCGACGCTCGTCAAGGAACCCCTGCCGCTGGACACGAAGCTCCTCGTCCGCATGCACGACCTGATGGTCGAGTCGCGCGTGCTGGAAGAACGCCTCATCCAGATGTACCGGCAGGGCCACGGGTACTTCTGGATCGGCGGACCGGGGGAGGAGGCGTTCAACGTCGCCCTCGGCCTGCTGATGAAGCGGGGACAGGGTCTCGACTTCGACTACCTGCACGGTCACTACCGGCAGAGCGGGACGGTGCTCGCGCTCGGCGAGGACCCGATCGGGGCCCTCCGGCAGATGAAGAGCACGGCGAGCGACCCCTACTCGGGCGGCCGGAACTTCGCCGGCCACTTCAGCAAGCGCGAGTGGAACATCGTCCCCATCACCAGCCCCATCGAGGTTCAGTACGCGATGGCCCCGGGCACCGCGCTCGCGCAGAAGCGGCACGGGGGCGACGGGATCACCATCGTCACCGGCGGTGACGCGGGCGCGGCCGAGGGCGACTTCGCCAGCTGCCTGGTGTGGAGCACGCGGCCCGGGAACGAGCTGCCCATCCTCATCA
>DASXGF010000756.1:0-3760 GCA_036489275.1 Myxococcaceae bacterium
CTGCTGCCGCTGCTCCGCCACTCTTCGCCCCAGGTGCGTGCCGCCGCCGCCGGCGTGGTCCCGGGCGCGAAGGCGCCGGACCTCGTGCCGGCGCTCCGGTTTCAGCTCCAGGATCCGGACCTCATCGTCCGCGCCTCGGCGGTGGATGCGCTGACGACGCTCGGCGACCCGGCCTCGGGCTCGGGAATTCTCGCCGGCGCCCGGACCGCGGGCGTGGACGTCGTGAGCACGTACGCCGAGGCGCTCATCAAGCTGAAGCCGGAGGGGTCGGTCACGGTCGCCCGGCAGTGGCTGACCGCGCCCCACGCCCACATCCGGCACGAGGGCGCGCGGGTGCTCACCGTGCTCGAGGGGGCTCCGGTGCGCGCGCCTGCGCTTCCGGCGAAGGCCGAGGCTCCGCCGGCGCCGGCCATCCCGCCCGGCACGCAGTGGCGCATCGAGACGGCGCACGGCCCGGTGGTCATCGCGCCCGACCTGGACGACGCGCCGGCGACGGTGGCCCAGCTCTCCCGTCTCGCCCGCGACGGCTATTTCAAGGGGCTCACCTTCCACCGCGTCGTCCCCGACTTCGTGGTGCAGGGTGGCGACCCGCGCGGGGACGGGGAGGGGGGGCCCGGGTTCAGCATCCCCTGCGAGGTCTCCCCGCGGCCCTATGTCCGGGGAACGGTGGGGATGGCCCTGGCCGGCAAGGACACCGGGGGGAGCCAGATCTTCGTGGCTCTGTCTCCCCAGCCGCACCTCGACGGGCGTTACACCATCATCGGAACGGTGGTGTCGGGGATGGAAGCCCTGGACGGGATGGTGGAAGGAGACCCACTGGCAGACTGGGTGGTCCTTGCTCCCTGAGTGAAAAACGAGTTCTCTGAGACGTCGTCCGAGTTTTGGTTGGCGTGCCGGAGCGGCCGGGCGTAAAAGCACAAACCCTCGAAACGGCGGGAGATTCGGTCGGAAAATGGCCAGGGCGGCGAACTCGGGCCCGGTGCCCGTGGTGGTCATGGGCCTCGGGGCCATCGGGCGGGAAATCGCGCGCGCCTCCTTGCAGTCGGAGGAGGTGACGCTCGTCGGGGCCGTGGACACTCATCCCGCCCTGGTGGGCAAGCGACTGGACGCGCTGGGGGTTCCGTCTTCCCTGGAGGTCGAGCCGGAGCTCCGCCGCGGGGCCGCCCGTGGCCGCCGTCCGGTCGTCCTCCACGCCACCGGGTCCACCCTCCCGGCGGTGGCCGACCAGCTGCTCGCGGCGGTGAAGGAAGGCCACCCGGTCGTCTCCACCTGCGAGGAGCTCGCCTTCCCCTGGGTGCGCCACCCGCAGCTCTCCGAGCGGCTGGAGCGGGCCGCCCAGCGCGCCGGCGTCTCGGTGCTGGGGACCGGGGTCAACCCCGGCTTCGTCCTCGACCGGCTCGTCGCGACGCTCGGGCAGACCCTCGGGCCGGTGCGCCACGTCCTCGTCCGGCGGGTGGTGGATGCCCGGGGCCGGCGCGAGGCGCTCCAGCGGAAGATCGGCGCCGGTCTCACCGAGGACGAGTTCGACGCGCTCGCCGCGGACAGCAGGGTGGGGCACGTGGGCCTCCTCGAGTCGGCCGCGCTCTGCGCGCTCGGCCTCGGCCTCGACCTCGAGGAGTACGAGGAAGAGGTCGCGCCGGTCATCGCCCACGAGGACATTCCCGGCGGTGCGTTCGTCGTGCCCCGTGGCCGCGTCGCGGGAGTGAACCAGACCGTCGTCGGCCTGGTGGACGGCCAGGAGAGGGTCCGGCTGGAGCTGATGCTCGCCCTGGGAGCGGAGCCCCCCGGGGACCACATCGTCATTGAATCAAACACTCGGCTCAGCGTGGAGATCCCCGGCGGCATCCCCGGCGACTCCGCCACCGCTCAGCTCGTGGTACACGCCGCCCCACGCGTCGCATCCGCGGAGTCGGGGCTCCTCACGGTGCTCGATCTTCCGGCGGGACGCTGATCCGCCAAAGGACCTGACATGCTGGACAAGAACGCCATCGGCCGCTCGTCACCGCCGACCCTGAACGAGGTCGAGAAGGGGGCGATCCGCCGATTCGCCGAGGCGCTCGGCGACTTCAATCCGATGTACTACGACGAGGAGTACGCCCGGGCCGCCGGCTACCCCACCATCGTCGCGCCGCCCACGTTCCCCGCGAGCTTCCACTCCGCCGCGGACCTGCGCGAGCTGCTGGGGGTGGGTATCAAGAGCCTCCTCCACGCCGAGCAGGCATTCGAGTACGACCGTCCCATCTTCGCCGGCGACCGTATCTACGTCTCGACCCGGGTGGCCGAGGTGCTCGAGCGCACCGGACCGGCGGGGAAGATGGACGTCGCGGTGATCGAGGACGAAGGGCGCGACGAGGAAGGCAACCTCGTCTTCAAGGCCCGGCGCACCCTGGTGGTGCGCGCGAGCAAGGAGAGCTGAACGGCGATGGCTTCACGCAAGCTCTACTTCGAGGCGGTGCGGGTGGGCGAGGAGATGCCCTCGCTCTCCAAGACCCCAGTGGACCGGGTGCAGCTGGCGCGCTACGCCGGCGCGTCCGGTGACTTCAACCCCGTGCACGTCGACGAGACGTACGCCAAGAGCCTCGGCATGCCGAGCGTCTACGCGCCGGGGATGCTGATCATGGGCTTCCTCGGGCAGCTCGTCTCCGACTGGGCCCGCGGCGCGCAGCTCCGGCGGTACTCGGTGAAGTTCTCCAAGATCGTCTGGCCGGGCGACACCGTGGTCTGCAAGGGCCGGGTGACCGAGCGGTGGGGCGACGAGGGTCGCTACTACGCCGAGCTCGACCTCTGGGCCGAGAACCAGAAGGGAGAGCTGGTCCTCCGCGGCGGGGCGCAGATCCAGCTCTTCCACTCGCTCGAGGATGAGAACCGCCAGCGCGCCGGGCAGCCACCGCTCGTCGTCCCCGCGCCGCGGGAGAGCATCCTTCCGCCCGCGCCCCCTTCGCCGGCCCCACGGAAGGAGCCCGCGGTGAGCGCTCCGGTCTCCGGGGTCAAGAAGGCCACCCCCCGGGAATCCCACGCCCTGCGCAAGGCGCCCGAGGGGAAGAAGGCGCCGAAGAAGTAGGCCTGTCGAGCCACTGAACGCACCCGGCGACGCGGGGCGTCATTTCGGATTGACTCGGGAATCACCCGGACACATGCTTCGCCCACGTCCCGTTGATTCTGGAGTCGACCGATGGCGGCTGGGCTGAACTGGTACAAGGCGGACCTCCGGGAGCTGTCGTTCGTGCTGCTCGAGCAGTTCCGGCTCGGGGAGCTGCTGGGCAAGGCGCCCTTCGATGCCTGGGGCGAGGACGAGGCCCGGGCCGTGCTCGACGCCGCGTACCGCTTCGCCCGCGAGGTGCTGGGGCCCCTGAACGCCGCCGGTGACCGCGAGGGCTGCCGCATCGAGGACGGCCAGATCCTGACGCCGAAGGGATTCAAGGACGCCTGGAAGGCGCTCTACGAGAACGGCTTCAAGTCGCTGGGCGTCGCCGCCGACCATGGCGGGCAGGGCGCGCCGCACGCGCTGGTGGTGCTGGTGGAGGAGCTGCTCTCCGGCGCGAACCCGGCCTTCAACATGTACCCCGGCCTCGCCTTCGGGGCGGCAGAGACCATCATCGAGTGCGGCAGGCCGGAGCAGAGCAAGCGCTACGCCGAGAAGATGCTCGACGGCACCTGGGGCGGGACGATGTGCCTCACCGAGCCGCACGCCGGCAGCGACGTGGGCTCGGCGAAGTCCTCGGCGAAGCGGCTGGGGAACGGCAAGTACTCCATCAAGGGC
>DASXGF010000045.1:0-10858 GCA_036489275.1 Myxococcaceae bacterium
GACCGCGCTCGTCATCGCCCACCGGTTGCAGACCATCGCCCGGGCGGACCGGATCCACGTGCTGGTCGCCGGACGGGTGGTGGAGGAGGGGACTCACCCCGAGCTCCTGCAGCGCGGCGGCTGGTACGCCGAGGCCTGGACGCTGCAGCACCCGCCGCCGGCAGCGACGGGGACCACCCGGTGAAGCGTCCTCCCAGCATGGTGCTCCGGCCCATCCGGCGCCGGAGGAAGACACCGGGGTGGATCCGCCTGCTGCGCTGGGCCCTGGCCCTGGGGGTGCTGACCCTCGCCTGGTTCGCGCTGCTCGCGGCCGTGCGTCCGTTGCCGCTCACCCCGCCGCCGGCCACCCGCGAGCTCCGGGGAGCCTGGCACGTCCACACCACCCGGAGCGACGGGCGGGGCAGCCCCACCGACGTCGCGCAGTCGGCGCGCGGGGCGGGGCTCGACTTCCTGGTCCTGACGGACCACAACCCCCGCGAGCTCCCGACGCCGGTCCGCGAGGAGGGCGTGCTCCTGGTTCCGGGCGAGGAGTCCAGCACTCCCTTCGGCCACCTGGCGGACGTCGGCACCCGGCGGGCGCTGACCGATGCGGAGAAGGTCTCGGCCCCGGTGCGCGCGGTGCTCGAGCTGGGCGGGATCGCGGTGCTGGCGCATCCGCTCCACCCGCAGCGGGGGTGGACCGACCTGGCTCAGGCGCGCCTGGCGAGCGGCGCCGAGGTGTGGAGCGGCGACTCCGCCTGGGGAGCCCTCCGCCAGCGGCCGTTCACCCGGCTCATCCCGGCGCTGGCCACGGCGCTGGTGAGCACCGAGCGCGCGATGGTGTTCGCGCTGGCCGAGGCGCAGCCGGTGGAGGCGTGGTTGCTCGCGCTCGACGGTCCGGAGCCGAAGCTCGCCTTCTGCGGTCCCGATGCCCACGGCTACCCGAGCTACGGAGCCGCCTTTCGCTGGATGTCGGTGCACCTGACGGGCATCGCCAAGCTTCCGGAGAGCCCCGCCGAGGGAGCGCAGGCGGTCATCCAGGAGCTCCGGGCCGGACGCTTCTACTGCGCGGTCGACGCGCTCGCCCCGGCGGCGGGATTCGCGGTGCTCCCCGCGGACCGGCGCACGTTCCGGGTCGGCGAGATGCTCGAGGTGAGGCTCCCGGCGGTGCATCCGCCCGGGGTGCAGATCCGGGTGCACGGGCCGGGACGGATGGTGGACGCCTCGCACGTCCGGCTGGAGTCGCCGGGGCAGGTGCTGTTGGAGGTCCGGGTGGAGACGCCGGGCCTGGGCCTGGGGGACGTCTCCTGGCCCTGGCTGATGGCCCAGCCGATGAAGGTCGAGGCCGCGCCGTGAGACGCGCGCTGTACGTGGTTCTGAGCACGCTCCTCTTCGTCCTCCTCTCTCCCGTGCTCCTCCTCGCCCGGAAGACGCGGCGGGGGCTCCTCGAGCGGTTCGGCCTCTACAAGGCGGACGCGGTGCCCACCGGTGGCTGGCCGCGGGTCTGGCTTCACGGGGCGAGCGCCGGAGACCTCCAGGCCCTGGCGCCGATGATCTCCCGCTTCCGCGAGCGCTTCCCGGATGCGCGCATCGTCCTCACCACCATGACCGACACCGGGCGGGCCATGGCGGAGCAGCGGCTCCGCCCGCAGGTGGACGGCGTGCTCTACGCGCCCTGGGACCTCCCCGGCGCCACCCGGCGAGCGATGCGCGCGCTCCGCCCCGACCTCCTGGTGCTGGAGTACGCGGAGATCTGGCCCAACCTGATCCACGCCGCCCGGGCCGCGGGGACGCGGGTGGTGCTCACCAACGGCCGCTTCTCGCCGGACCGGCTCCGGGGGTACCGGACGCTCTTCACCATCTTCGGAAATCCCCTGCTCGAGCTGGACCTCCTGCTGATGCGCGAGGACGAGGAAGCGGAGCGTGCGCTGTCGCTCGGTGCCCCTCTCGACCGGGTCTGGGTGACCGGGAACACCAAGTTCGACGGGCTCGCCGTGCCCGGGCCATCACCGGAGGACGATGCGCTGCGAACGGCGCTGGGAATCCTTCCCGAGGCGCTGGTGCTGATGGGCGGGAGCACCCACGAGGGCGAGGAGGAGCTGCTGCTCTCGGTCTGGCAGCGGTTGCGCGAGGTGCACCCGGGCCTGCGGCTGGTGCTGGCGCCTCGCTACGTGGACCGCGCGGCGCGGGTCCAGTCGCTGGCGCAGGCGCGAGGCGTGGAGGCCGGGCGGCGAACCGGTGGACCCGCGGGCGCGCCGGTGATGGTGCTCGACACCATCGGCGAGCTGGCCCGCGCCTACCGGCTGGCGACGGTGGTGGTGGTCGGGGGGAGCTTCACCTCGCGTGGTGGGCAGAACATCCTCGAGCCCGCGGCGCAGGGGAGGCCGGTTCTCTTCGGGCCCCGGATGGAGAACTTCCGCGACAGCGTGCAGGTGCTGCTCGGGCGCGGCGGCATCCAGGTGGCGGACTCCGAGCAGCTGCACCGCGTTCTCCTCGAATTGCTCGGCCGGCCCGACGTGCTGGCCAACCTCGGCAGCCTCGCCGGGCAGTCCGTGCGCCAGGTGTCCGGCGCGAGCCAGCGCAACGTCGATCTCGTCGCACGGCTGCTGCTTGGAGCGGGCGCCCGGCCGGCCCCGCGGAGAGCGGGATCCGCCGGATGAGCACGGTGGTGCTCCTCCACTTCCACGGACGGCGCACCGGGGTGACCCGCCACGTGGAGGACGTCGCGCGGCGGCTGCCGGCCGAAGTCACCGGCTGGGGTCCGCTCGAGGGAGTCGAGCGCCTTCCCTGGCGGGGGCTGCTGGCGAGGAGCCGGTCCGGGCCGGTGGTGGTGCACGCCCACCGGAACATCGAGCTCCTGGCGGCGCTCCTCCTCCGGGCGCTCCGGCCCTCGGTGCGGGTGGTCTTCACCCGGCACTCGGCGGGCAAGCCCTCGTGGTGGACCCGCTTCCTCGCGCGGCGCGCGGATGCGCGGGTGGTGCTGACGCGCGTCGCGCTCCGCGAGCTGGGGCTCGGTGCCGAGGTGGTGCCGCACGGCGTGGACGTCGAGCGCTTCTCACCACCGGTGGACCGGACCGAGGCGTGGCGGGCGCTGGGCGCCGGCGGCACGCACGGCATCGGCGCGGTGGGGCGGGTTCGGCCCACGAAGGGCCAGCAAGATCTGGCGGCCGCCTGGGCGGTCCTCGGGCCGAGGGCCGCCGGGTGGCGGGCGGTGCTGGCGGGCCTGGTGACCGGGCGGTGGCGCGCGTTCGCCCACCGGCTCGGCGGCGTGGAGCTGCTCGGGGAGCTGGACGACATCTCGGCGCTCTACCGCGGGCTGACGCTCCTCCTGCAGCCGTCGCGGCAGGAGAGCTTCTCGCTGGTGCTGCTCGAAGCGATGGCCAGCGGCTGCTGCGTGGTGGCTGCAGCCCTCCCGCACTATCCGGAGCTGGTCGAGCACGGGGTGACCGGGTTTCTCTACCGGGCCGGAGACATTCCGGGGCTGGTGGCGCTCCTCGAGCCGCTGCTGGCCGAGCCGTCGCAGGCCGAGGCCATCGGCCGGGCGGCGGCGGAGGAGGTGCGGGCGCGGTGGACGCTCGACGCCGAGGTGCAGGCGCTGCGTGGGCTGTACGCCCGGGTGGAGCGGCTCCAGTGAAGATCCTCCACCTGCTCTCCAGCCCGGTCTGGAGCGGCCCAGCCGAGGCGGTGGCGCTGCTCGCCGCCGCGCAGCGCGAGCTCGGCCATCGGGTCTCGGTGGCCATCGACTCGACACGGGCCGGGACCGGGTCGGAGGAGCCGGCGGTGCCGGGGCTCGAAGCCCTCGGATTGCTCGATCGACAGGGCCTCCGGCTGTGCACCCGAGACGGCGTGGCCGGAGTATGGCGAGATGCACGCCGGCTGCGGACACTGGAGGCCGACGTGGTGCACACCCACTTCAGCCACGACCACTGGGTGGCCGCCCTCTCGGGGCACCGGGGAATCCGGGTGCGCTCGTTCCACGCCGCGCGCTCGCGCCGGGTGCTCCGTCCGCCGGCCGCGGCGTACACCGTGCCGACCGAGGCGGTGGGAGCGGGGCTCCGCCGACCGTGGATGGTGCTCCCCCCGCTGGTCGGGCCCACCTTCCATCCGGTGGTGGATCGGGCCGCTCGCCAGGCATCGCTCGGCCTCGTGCCGCCGGTGGTGGGAATGGTCTCGACCTTCCAGCCGTCGCGGCGCCACGACGTGGCGCTCGAGGCGTTCCGGCGGCTGACGGCGCGCGCGCCCCAGGCGACGCTGGTGCTGCTCGGGGACGGGCAGCTCGGGCCGGCGCTCCGGGCCCAGGTGGAGGCGATGGGTCTGGTCGCGCAGGTCCGGTTCCCCGGCTACCAGAGCGGCGAGGCGCTCCTGCGCTGGATGCAGGCCTTCGACGAGCTGTGGGTGCTCGGGCTGGGCAACGACGAGGCGGGGCGCCCGGCGCTGCAGGGGCGCGCGGTGGGGGCGCGGGTGGTGGGCGTGGATGCGGGCGCACTGTCGGCCTGGATGGACGTCGTGCTCCCGGTCGCGACGCCGGAGGCGCTGGCCGCCGTGGCGCTCCGGGGCGATCGTCGGACGGTGGCGCTGCCCGGTCCCCGATTGGTGGCCGAGGCGGTGCTCGGGCTCTACGCGCGCGGGGGGGCGAGGCCATGAGCGGCTGGGTGGAGCGGCTCTTCTATCCGGACAGCCCTGACAGCGCGCTTCGCGAGCTCGCCTTCTCGCCGCTGGCAGTGGCGGAGGCCTTCTTCGCAGCGGGCGTCCAGATGCGGACCGGCGCGCGCGCTCGCGGGTGGATCCGCGGCGAGCGCGTGCCGGGTCTGCGCGTCCTCTCGGTGGGCAACGTGCAGGTGGGTGGAGCGGGAAAGACGCCGGTGGTGCGGGCGCTGGCGGAGCGGCTGGTCGCGCGCGGGCAGGTGGTGGCCATCCTCAGCCGCGGGTACGGCCGCAAGGCCACCGACGACGTGCGCGTGGAGGGGCCTCCGTGGCCGGACCTGGCGCGGACGGGGGACGAGCCGCTGATGCTGGCCCGGAGCGTCCCCGCCGCGACGGTCTGGGTGGGCGCGGATCGGCTGGCGCTGGCCCGGCTCGCGGTGCGGTGCGGAGCGACGGTGGCGCTGCTCGACGACGGCTTCCAGCACTGGCGGCTGGCCCGCGACGCCGACGTGGTGGTGGTGGACGAGGCGGTGGGGCTGGGGAACGGGCACCTGCTTCCGCGGGGGCCGCTCCGCGAGCCGTCGTGGGCGCTGGGGCGGGCGAGCCTGGTCTGGGTGCGCGCCGCCGGGATGCCGGTGCCCGTGCCCTGGCCGGAGCGGGTGCCCCGGGTGCGGGCACGGCATGGGCCGCGCGACGTCCTCGCTCCTGGAGGCGAGGTGCATCCGACCGACGCGCTCCGGGGCAGGAGGGTGGTGGCGTTCGCGGGCATCGGTCGACCGTCCGCCTTCCACCGCACGCTGGAGTCGCTGGGCGCGGAGGTGGTGGCCTTCACCGGCTTCCCGGACCACCACCCGTTCGCCGCGGACGAGCTGCGCGGGCTGGAGCAGCAGGCGGCATCGGCCGGTGCGTGGCTGGTGACGACGGAGAAGGACGCGGTGCGGTGCACCGACGGAGCGCCGGTGCACGTTCTGCGTCTCGGGGTGGAAGTGCTCGAGGGGCAGGAGCACCTGGACCGGCTGCTCTCGGGCTGAACGGGGCGCGCCTGCGGCTCCGGCGAGGAATTGGCGCCGGGGGGCCCGGGTGTGGGACAAGCGGAGGCAACGTGGCGTCCGAACTGTCGCGTCTTCTGTCCGAGTTCCGCGCGCGCAAGCTCGTGGTCCTCGGCGATCTGGTGGCCGACCACTACGTCTACGGGCAGACCGACCGGGTGAGCCGCGAGGCGCCGGTCCTGGTGGTCCGGCACGAGTCGTCGGAGGTCGTGCTGGGCGGCGCGGCGAACGCCGCGGCGAACGTGCGGGCGCTCGGCGCCGCGGTGACTGCGGTCGGCGTGCTCGGCCGAGACGAGATGGGCGAGGCGGTGCGCCAGCGGTTCGCCGACCGGGGCATCCGGCTGGTGAGCGTGGAGGCGCCGGTCACCGAGACCAAGACGCGCATCCTCGCCGGAGGGCTGAACACGTCGCGGCAGCAGATGCTCCGGCTGGATCGGGGGAACGCGGTGCCCCTGACTCCGGCGCTCTCGGCGCGGCTCCGGCAGGCGCTGGAGGAGGCGGCCCAGGGCGCGGACGCGGTGCTGGTGAGCGACTACGGCGGGGGCGTGGTCGGCGACGCGACGCGAGCCACGCTGCGACATCTGGCTGCGAGCGGCATCCTGGTGTCGGCGGACTCCCGGTACGCGCTCGGGAAGCTGACCGGATTCCGGGCGGCGAAGCCGAACGAGCCGGAGCTGGCGGCGCTGACCGGGTTGCCGGTGGAGGACGACCGTGCGCTGGAGCGGGCGGCCGAGGTTGGGCTCGGGATGCTCGACGCGCAGGTCCTCCTGGTGACGCGTGGGCGGCGAGGCATGGCCTTGCTGGAGAAGGGTGGGGCGGTGCAGCTCCTGCCGGCTCACGGGCGGCGGGCGGCGGTGGACGTCACGGGGGCGGGGGACACGGTGATGGCGGCGTTCACCCTCGGGCTCGCGGCGAAGGGCTCTCCGAGGACGGCGGCGGAGCTGGCGAACGTGGCCGGGGCGCTGGTGGTGCTGAAGCCCGGGACCGCGCCGGTGACGGCGGACGAGCTCGCCGCGGAGCTGGGCGGGCGGTGAGCACGGCGTCGAAGGTGCAGCCGCTGGAGTCGGTGGCGGCGGCGGTCGAGGCGGCGCGCGAGGCGGGGAAGACGGTGGCCCTGGCGAACGGGGCGTTCGACCTGCTGCACGTGGGGCACGTCCGGTACCTCGAGGGCGCGAAGGCGCTCGCCGACGTGCTGGTGGTGGCGGTCAACGACGACGGTTCGGTCCGGGCGCTGAAGGGCCCCGGACGACCGCGGGTCCCGGCCGCCGAGCGGGCGGAGCTGGTGGCGGCGCTCGCGTGCACGGACCTGGTGGTGCTCTTCGGGGAGATGGACGTCCGGGCGGTGCTGCGCCGGCTGCGGCCGCACCTGCACGTCAAGGGGACGGACTACACACCGGACACGGTGCCGGAGCGGGACGAGCTGGCCGCCTGGGGGGGACGGGTGGCGATCGCCGGCGACCCGAAGAACCACAGCACGAGCGAGCTGCTCGAGCGGCTCGAACGTCCCTCGAAGTGACCCTCACGGCAGGAGGGGCTGCCGATCCTTCAGGATTTCCCATGACGCGCGAACCGGTTCACCGCCTCTTCAATCTCGCGAGGCCCCTGGACCGGGTCGTCGAACACGCGGGTGAGGTCGAGCACTGCGTGGGGCGCGTCGGCGTACCCCCACCGCGCGGGATCCATTTTCAGGAAAAGGGCGAGGGTAGGGGCTCCCACCGCCACCGAGAGGTGCATCGGCCCCGAGTTGTTGGTGACGGTGCACCCGGCTGCGGCGAGCAGGGCGGCGAGCTGATCCAGATCCGTGGGCGGCGCCAGTCGGGCGCCCGGGATCCCGGCGACGACCTCGCGGGCAAGGGCCTCCTCACCGGGTCCCCAGGCCACGATCGCCACCCGCCCGAGCTCGGCGAGGACCCGGCCCGCGACCGCGAACAGTCCCGGAGGGATGCGCCTCCACCCGAGCCGCCCGCCGGGAACGAGCACCGCGTGCGGCGTCGCGCGCACCCGCTCGAGGAAGGGCTGGAACGAGTCCGGGACGCGCGGCGTGCGGAACGTCGGGAGCAGGCGCGGCGGCTGAAGCAGCGGCGAGAGGAGATGCAGCCGCTGCGCGAGCTCGGAGGGGGTGTCCGTCCGGGCTGCGACGGCGACGTCGTGCAGCGGCCCGGTGGGCGGCACGGCCGGGCCGATGAGCTGCGCGTCGCCTGCCACCAGCCGCGAGACGAGGGCCGAGGTGACGCTCGGGACCTCCCAGTTTCCGCAGTCGATCACCACGTCCCACGGGCCGGCGGCGCGCACCGCGCGGATGCCCGGCGCCAGCGGCCCGAGGCCGAGCAACGCCCGGTCGAGCGTGAGGAGGCGGTCGATCGCCGGATGACCGTTGAGGACCCGTGCGGTCTTCCGGTGAACCAGCACGTCGACGGCCGGCGCCGGCTCGAGCTGCTTGAGCCCGAGCACGAGCGGCGTCGTCAGCAGCGCCTCTCCCACCCGCTGGTCGACGCGGACCAGGAGGACCCGGCGGAGACCGGCCGGCAGCGCGCGGGCAGGGCGCCGGAACGCCAGCGCCGCCACCCTGGCGAGAGCCCTCTTCCCGGTGCCCTCCAGTCGCTTGTTCCAGGGTTGCATGCGTTGAGCCTTGACGGCCGGTGCGGCGCCTCCTAGCACCCCTGGACGCATGCTCAAGAGCATGACCGGCTTCGGGACGGGTCGGGCACGCGCCGGGGACGAGGAGATCTCCGTCGAGGTCCGGGCCGTGAACCACAAGCACCTCGAGGTGAAGGTGCGGCTTCCCCGCGAGCTGTCGGCCCTCGAGCCGGCGGTCGTGAGAGCCGTGCGGGTCCGCTGCGCCCGGGGCGCGGTCGAGGTCGCCGTCCGGCGCAGTGCGAGCACCGCCAGCGGCGCGGTCCCCACGGTGGACGTGGCGATGGCCCGGGCCTGGCGCGATGCGCTGCGGGCGGTGGCCCGGGCGACGGAGCTCCCGGAGGTGGCGACGGCGGCGCAGATCGCCACCCAGCCCGGTGTGGTGCGGATGGAGGAGCCGGTGACCGACCTCGCGCTGATCGAGGGCGGGCTGGACGGGGCGCTCGCCCAGGCGCTGGAGGCGCTGGTCGCGATGCGTGAGCGCGAGGGACGGGCGCTGGAGGCGGACCTCTCCACCCGGCTCGAGCGCGTGGCGACGCTCTCGGCGGAGGTGGCGGTCCTGGCGCCTCGCACCGTCGAGGCCTACCGCAGCCGTCTTCAAGAGAGGATCGGGGAGCTGCTCCAGGGAGCGACTGTGGACGAGGCGCGAATCGTCCAGGAGGTCGCGCTGTTCGCCGAGCGCACCGACGTGGCCGAGGAGGCGACGCGCCTCCAGGCGCACCTCCATGCCTTCCGCGGCTTCATCGCCTCGACCGAGCCGGCGGGGCGCCGGATGGACTTCCTCGTCCAGGAGATGCACCGCGAGGTGAACACGACCGGAAGCAAGAGCCAGTCGACCGAGATCTCCACCCGCATCGTCGAGCTCAAGGCGGAGCTCGAGCGGATCCGCGAGCAGGTCCAGAACGTCGAATGAGCCCGTCCGCTCTCCACCGCGGTCTGCTCCTGGTGCTCTCGGCTCCCTCGGGGACCGGGAAGACCACTCTCGCCCGGCGCTTCGTCGAGGCCCATCCCGACGCCGACTTCAGCATCAGCATGACCACCCGCGAGCCCCGCGGCGCCGAGAAGGACGGGGTGGACTACCACTTCGTCGACTCGCTCACCTTCCAGCGGATGATCGAGCGGGACGAGCTCGTGGAGTGGGCCGAGGTGCACGGCAACTTCTACGGGAGCCCCCAGTCGGCGGTGGAGCGGGCGTTCTCCACCGGGGGGATCGCCGTCTTCGACATCGACGTCCAGGGAGGCCAGTCCATCCAGCGCCGGTACCCCGAGGCGGTGCTGGTCTTCGTGCTCCCTCCGACCATGGAGGAGCTGGAGCGCCGGCTCAGGGAGCGCGGGACCGAGAGCGAGGAGGCCATCCGAAGGAGGATGCTCGCCGCCCGCTCCGAGCTGGAGCACGGCTCGCGGGCGTACGACTACCTCGTGGTGAACGACTCGGTGGACCGCGCCTACGCCGACCTCGAGGCCATCGTCACCGCAGAGCGCCGCCGGCGGGAGCGGGTGGACCTCGGCGCGCTCGGCATCGACGCGCCGAAGCAACGAGGGAGTTGACACGGCCGGTCGAAGTCTCTATCTAGCGCGCCCCCTGGCGCACTCGGGGGACGGCGGGCAGCACGCCGGGCGGGTGAGGTGGTCGGTCGGTCGTGGCAGCGGTTTCACCCAAGGCGGACCCCAGGTTGACAGGGTCAGGGTCCAGCGGTATGTAGTTCGGCCCCTCGGACGAACCACCCCCGGATCAGCGGCGGGCTGGCTCCTCTCCGAGACCCCCAGTCCAGCTCATGGATGCCCGCATAGGTCCTTGAAACGACTGAGGTTCCCGCCCAGAGCGGGTGCTTGACAGCCTCCGATGCCGACCGTAGAAGGGTCGGCCCGCCGTCGGACCGGTGTCGGTTCGGCGAACGGCGGCTCGGTCTTTGAAAACCGGATAGCAAGTCCAAGACGATTGCGGAAACCGCAGTCAATTCAATTGGATGCGCACGTCTCTTCCTGATCCGCCGCGAGGCAGATCGGCGCGGAGGCGGCGTGTCCCGAACAGCGAACTCCTGTCCCGAGCCGACCCGGCCGGCACGCCCGTGAGGGCCTGCCTGGACGAGCTCCGGCAAAGGCGGGAGGTACGCCAGTTCAAACAATTCAATTTTTAATTGGAGAGTTTGATCCTGGCTCAGAACGAACGCTGGCGGCGTGCCTAACACATGCAAGTCGAGCGCGAATGGAGCAATCCTAGTAGAGCGGCGCACGGGTGCGTAACACGTGGGTAATCTGCCCTGAAGCCCGGAATAACCTGCCGAAAGGCAAGCTAATACCGGATAAGCCTACGGTCCCCTCGGGGACTGAAGGAAAAGGTGGCCTCTGCATGCAAGCTATCACTTCAGGATGAGCCCGCGGCCCATCAGCTCGTTGGCGGGGTAACGGCCCACCAAGGCAACGACGGGTAGCTGGTCTGAGAGGACGATCAGCCACACTGGAACTGAGACACGGTCCAGACTCCTACGGGAGGCAGCAGTGGGGAATTTTGCGCAATGGGCGAAAGCCTGACGCAGCAACGCCGCGTGTGT
>DASXGF010000058.1:0-1899 GCA_036489275.1 Myxococcaceae bacterium
GGGGCCGGGGCGTACTGCTGCTGCGGCGCGGGAGCGGCCTGCTGGGGCGCGTACTGCTGCTGCGGGGCCGGCGCGTACTGCTGCTGCGGCGCGGGGGCAGCCTGCTGCGGCCCGGACTGCTGCTGGGGGGCGTACGTCTGCGGCGGAGGCTGCGCGGGGACGTACGTCTGGGGCGGGGGCGGAGCGCCCTGAACTGGAACACCCTGCTGGGCCAGAGCCCGGATGGGGTATCCCCCGAGCGCGGCGACCAGAAGGGATGCCACCGCCTGCTGGACGAAGGGGGTGCGGCGCGCAGTCACGGGGGGCCCTCCTCTACGGATTCCGGCCGGAGACCCTCGGACGGCTCCGGTCGAGGGAATATTCATCTCTCCGCGGGCAATGACACCCCGAATGTGGTTCCGAGACCAGGTGGACTCTGGACCCAGAGTTGCCCCTGGTGGGCAAGGACGATCTCCCGGACGATCCACAGCCCGAGACCCATCCCCGCGTGGCCCTCGGTGTGCCGGCCCCGTTCGAAGCGCTCGAAGATGCGGTCCTGTTCCTCGGACGGGATGCCCGGGCCGCCATCGTGGACCCGGAGGGTGGGCCCCGCGCCCGAGTTGCAGTCCACCTGCACGTCGACCGGGCTCCCGGCACCGTACTTCAACGCATTGGCCACGAGGTTGGTGAGGACCTGGTCGAGCCGCTGGCGATCCGCCCGGGCCAGAACCGGCTCCGCCGCGGTGAGCGTCACCCGGGTGCCCAGACGGCTGGCCTCGTCGGCGAACCGCTGCACCACCTCGGAGGCGAGCTCGCGGAGGTCGATCGGCTCCTTGTCGATCACCAGCCGTCCGGCGGACATCCGGGAGACGTCCAGGAGCTGATCCACCAGCGCCGCGAGCCGCGTGCTCTGGGTCTGGATGCGGTCGAGCCGCGACTGGAACGACGGAGGGGTGCCGGCCCGGGCCGCCTCCCGTTCGAGCGCAGCCACGGTCAGCTTCAGCGAGGTGAGTGGCGTCTTCAGCTCGTGCGAGGCGACGGAGAGGAAGTCGTCCCGTTTCCGCACGGCCTCGCGGGCTTCGCGGTACAGCCGCGCGTTCTCCACCGCGAGCGCGGCGCGCGCCGCCACGTCCTCCACCAGCGTCAGGTCCGCGGCGTCGTACCGGCGTCCCGACTCGGCGTGCACGAGGGTGATGGCTCCGAGGATGCGCCCACGGGCGATGAGCGGGGCGATGATGGCCGAGCGCAACCCGAGCGCGCGGATGACGCCGAGGTGCGCGTCGTCCACGGCGGAGCGGGAGAGGAGCTCCGCGGGAATCTCCTCGTAGAGCTCGGAGCGTCCGGTCCGCAGGACCTCGGGGAGGCCGAAGCGCTGGCTCCAGTCGATGGGGTACCGCTCTCGCAGTGACCGGGCGTGATCGACCTTCGCCTCGTCCACGTGCGCCACCGCCAGCTGCTCGCTCTGGTCGTCGCCGGTGAGCATCTCGATGGCGCACCAGTCGGCGAGGCGGGGAACGGCGAGGGCGGCGAGCTTGCGCAGCGTCTCCTCGAAGTCGAGGGAGGCGGTCAGGGTGGCGCTGGCCTCGGCCAGGAACTGCAGCTTCTCCTCGCGGCGCCGCTCGGCGGAGATGTCCTGCACCAGCGCGACGAACCCGTCGACCGCGCCGGTGCGGGTCCGCAAGGGCATGAGCTGGCTCCTCACCCGGCGCACGCCCGTCGGGTAGGGCATCAGCACCTCGTACTTCACGTCCGCCCCACCGAGCGCGCGCTCCACGTGCTCGCGGACGGTCTCGTACCCCGGCGCTCCCATCACCTCGAGCAGCGTGCGGCCGATGACCGATTCCGGCGCGCGGCCGAACCAGCCGCGGTACGTCTCGTTGGCGAAGCGGTAGCGGAGGTCCTTGCCCACCAGCGCGATCA
>DASXGF010000067.1:0-8131 GCA_036489275.1 Myxococcaceae bacterium
TCCATCAACGTCCTCAGTGCGGTGTCGTGCTCCCCCGCCCGCACCGACCGGCGGATCCTCGCATCCGCTGCGCTCCGCCCCTCGAGCCCGAGTCCCATCGCGTCCGCACGCCCCCGGCGCCGGAGGCCGTGAATCGGCCTACGGTGAACGGGAGTCGGACGGGGCCCGGGAATCTTCCCGGGGGGCCCCTTCGGGAGGTGGGTGGAGGGCTACTCCGGCCGGACAGGGGGCGCGGCGGCCCCCCGGTCGAGCCGCTCGAGATAGCGGTCCTGGCGGTCGTAGCCGGCGCGGGTCAGCCGCTGGGACTCGACCATGTCCGCCAGCCGGGTACAGAGGCTGCTCAGGGTGCGGAAGGTCTCCACCAGGAGCCGCTCGGCCTGGTCGGTCTGTCCAAGCGGGGCCAGGAAGCGGTCGCGGACCCGCAGGAGGCTTGGAAACTTCACGCCAGTCACCTTAATCACACCCCGTCCTTTCCGCGAAAGAGAGCGAACGGCATGGCCAGTGGACAACGGGTTGGTTTCCTGGGGCTCGGGCTGATGGGCCGAGGGATGGTGAAGAACCTCGCGACGAAGGGGTTCCAGGTGACGGTGTGGAACCGCCACCGGGCGCGCGCGACGGCGCTCGAGCCGCTCGGGGTGACCGTCGCGGACACGCCTGCCCAGCTCATGGGCGCGGTGGACGTGGCCTGCACCTGCGTCGCGACGCCGGCGGCGCTGGAGGAGGTCGTCGCGGGGAAGGACGGGCTCCTCTCCGCCGCCAGGCGCGGGCAGCTGCTCATCGACTTCAGCACCATCGGCCCGGACCAGGCGCGGAGCCTCGAGCAGCGTGCGGGCGCGGCCGGGGTGGACTTCGTCGAGGCGCCGGTCACCGGAAGCAAGAACGGCGCGGAGAAAGGAACGCTGCTCATCATGGCCGGGGCGACGCCGGCGGCGCTCGCTCGCGCCGAGCCGGTGTTCCGCGCCGTCGGCGAGAAGTGGATCCACTGCGGACCGGTGGGAGCGGGCAGCCAGGTGAAGCTCGCCGGGAACGCGCTGATCGCGGCGATGCTGCAGGCCTTCGGCGAGGGAATGCTCCTCGCGACCAAGGCGGGGGTGGACCCGGTCAAGGTCCTCGAGGTGGTGCAGGCCTCCGGCTACCGCTCGCCGTACTTCGATTTCAAGGGCGGCCAGCTGCTCCGCCGCGACTTCGAAACCCACTTCGCGATCGACCTCATGCACAAGGACCTGGGCCTGTTCCTCGACAGCGCCGCGGCCCACCGCGTGCCCACGCCGGCCACCGCGGCCGTTCGCCAGTGCTACGAGCTCGCGCGCGCCGCGGGGAAGGGCGAGCAGGACATCGGCGCGGTCATCACTGTCTTCGAGCAGCTCGTCGGCACCGAGATCCGTCCGAAGTCCTGACGCGTCATCACGCGGCGGAGCGCGTCACGACGTGCCGGGGCCATGCACCAGTTCACAGCTCCGCCGATTGACAGGTTGACTGACCGGGTCTGGCCCGCGGCCGCCGGTTCCAGCCACAGCGTACCTGTGCTCCAGTCTTTTCGATGGGTTGCGCGCCGTTTACCACCTGGGCTTGCCGCCGGTCAGGGTGGCTGCTTACAGTGCCTGCACACACCGTCCGGAGGGTGCGCTTGGCCGACATCGGTGAGCTGGTGAAGCTGGGCGACGGGCGCTGGGCGCGCTACCAGCAGTGCGAGGTCAGCGGCACCGGGCTCTCGATCCTCGTGGCGGTGGAGCTCGACGAGCGCACGCAGCGCATGCTCGACGCGGCCGAGTTCGGCACCGCGCTCGAGCTGGAAGAGGCGCGCGAGCAACCTCGCCTCGAGATCTCCGACGTGGGCGCTCCGAGCGAGGTCGCTGCGGCGGTCCACTGACCCGGGCGCGCTCGCGCTCGAGAATTCACTCCACGCCGAAGAACCGCCGCGCGTTCCGGAACGCGAGCTGCGCGACGAGGGTCTTGCCGAGCCCGGCCCGCTCCAGCAGATGTACCGCGCGCGGCAGACCGAGCAGATCGCCCGGACGGTCCCCGGCGTCGCTTCCCAGGGTGAGCCGCCGACTGCCGACCTTGCGCACCAGCTGGACGGCGCGGTCCGCGGTGAGCTCGCCCACGTTCACCGTGAGCCCGGCCCAGTGGCCCCGGGCGAGGATGAGCGGCACGGTGCGCGCGCTGGCGTGCTCCACGAGGATTCGCCCCGGCTTCGGTCCGTACTCGCGCGCGAGGGCGAGGAGCCGGCGCGTCCACCGCTCCTTGTCCACCGCCGGGGTATGGAGCACGACCCGGAGCGAGAGGCGGCGCGCGAGCTGGAGCTGCTCCACCACCGCTTCCTCCTCGTCCGGTCCGCCGCGGTGGAAGCCGATCTCGCCCAGGGCCACGACGCGGCCGCCGCCGAACAGGCCGGGCAGCGCGGCGAGGACGTCGTGAAGCCCTCGCCGAGGGATGGCTCGCGGGTGGACCCCGAGCGCCACGTACCCGCGGATGCCGGCGCGCTGGAGCCGGAGGAGCTGCACCTCCACCAGGTCGCGGAAGTGCGCGCGGAGGCCCTTCGAGGTGGGCTCGGGGAAATGGTGCCCGAGGGCCACCGCCCGCTCCACGCCGAAGGCCCGGAGCGACTCGAGGTCCAGGTCGGACAGCGTCTCGGGATGAAGGTGGGCGTCGAAGAGCACGTTCCGGTCTGCGAGACAGGTTGGGCCGGCGACGTCTATTGTGCTCCGGCCGCAGGCCGCAGCGCACGGCGGTGGCGCCGAAAGGAGGCTCGAGCGTTGCGCGTCCTGCTGATGCTGCTCGCGGTCCTCATCCCCCTCTCCGCCTCGGCCCAGAAGAAGCGCGCGCAGAGCCCCAAGGGTCCTCCCTGCTCGGCCGGGGCCTACCGCCAGTTCGATTTCTGGATCGGCGACTGGGAGGTCCAGACCCCCAAGGGGACTCCGGCGGGGGAGAACAAGGTGGAGAAGATCCTCGACGGCTGCGCGCTGCGCGAGAGCTGGACCGCGGTCGACGGCAGCCACGGCAGCTCGCTCAGCACGTACGACGGGCCGGCCGGACGCTGGACCCAGACCTTCGTGGACGACCTCGGAATGGTGCTGGTGCTCGACGGCGAGTTCCGCGACGGCAAGATGACGCTCAGCGGGCGGAGGTCAGGCTCGCGGGGAAGCACCTTCCTCAATCGCATCGTGTGGCAGAGGATGGAGGGCGACAAGATCCGCCAGCGGTGGGAGCAGTCGTCCGACGATGGCCGCAACTGGACCGTGCTGTTCGAGGGCATCTACTCCCGGAAGAAGGGCTAGGCCGTGGTCGAGCACCCCCTCGCGTCCCTGACGCCTGACGAACGCGCGCTGCTCGCGCTCGAGGACGCGGTCATCGAGGCGATCCGCCGCCGGGACGCGTCCGCGCTGGGGGCTTTGGTGAGCGAGGGCTTCGTGCTCCTCGGCTCGGACGGGAGCGAGACGCACCGGGAAGACTTCCTGAAGGCCGCGGTGGAGATCCCCGGGGAGATCCTCGAGCTCTCGGCGCTCCACCTGCGCGCGCGGGTGGTGGGGGGCGTGGGCGTGCTCACCGGGCTGCAGCGCGCACGGGTGCGGCTGCCCACCGGCATCGAGGTGGACGACGTGGCCTTCTTCACCGACGTCTGCGTCCGGACCGGGACCGGGTGGCGCATGGCCCTCGCCCACTCGGGCCCGGCGGTGCTGCCCGGAGCCTCGGGCCAGGGCTAACGTCGAGACCAGTTGTATCGACCGGATGATCGCGCCGGATTCGCGGCTGAGGGCTAGGAGCGACGACGGAGCGTAGCTCTGGCTACGTGACCGAGGAGCGACGCAGAGATCGGCCGCGCAGACCAGCGAGGGACGAGTCGATACAACTGGTTTCGGCGTTCAAGGCTGGCCGAGCGCGGCGCCCTCGCCCCGCGGGTCGGAGACGGCGCTCCGGAGGCCGGTCGCCGGGTCCTCCATCACCGCCTCGACGTCGGCGAGCGGCGACTCGGTCACCTTGAAGGTGTGCCCCATCGCCTCGAGCGCGGCGCGGGTGGCGGGCTCGACGCCGTCGGGGGTGACCTGGATGACGTCGGGGAGCCACTGGTGGTGCACCCGGCCCGCCGCCACAGCCACCGGGAGGTTCATCCGCGCGTCGAGGACGTTGAGGACGACCTGGATGACGCCGGTGGGGATGTACGCGCCGCCCGAGCCGCCGACGGCGAGCAGCACGCGGTCCGGACGGTCCTTCTGGAAGACCAGGGTCGGGGTCATCGAGGAGACGGGGATCTTCCCCGGGGCCACCGCGTTGGCCTCCCCATAGACCAGCCCGTAGACGTTCGGGACGCCGGGCTGGGTGGCGAAGTCGTCCATCTCGTCGTTGAGCAGCATCCCGGTGCCGCGAGCGACGAGACAGCTACCGAAGCCGTAGTTCACGGTGGTGGTCAGGGCGACGGCGTTCCCGGCGCGGTCGAGGACGGAGACCTCGGTGGTGTGCCTGGCCTCGGACGCCGGGGTCACGGGTGCAGGCGCGGCGGCGGACGCCCCGGGGAGCGAGGAGGAGAGAGTGGCGCGCTTCGGGTCGATGCTCGCGGCGAGCTCGGCGATGTGTTCGGGGGAGACCAGGCGGGCGGTGGGCACGTCGACCTGGTCCGGGTCGGAGACGAAGCGGGCGCGGTCGGCGTACGCGCGGCGAAGGGCCTCGACGTAGAGGTGGAGGTCGGCCGGGGCGCGGCGCTCGAAGCCCTTCGGGCGCAGGTGCTCCAGCATCCCCAGCGTCTCGAGGAGGATGACGCCGCCGCCGCTCGGCGGTGGGAAGGCGGCGATGCGGTGGCCGCGGTACGAGCCCCACAGCGGGCTCCGCCAGCGCGGCTTCACCCCGGCGAGGTCCTCGGCGGTCAGGATGCCGCCACCGGCGCGCACGGAGTCGACGATGGCGCGCGCGATGGGTCCGCTCCGCATGGCGGCCGAGCCGGAGGCGGCGATGCGCTCCAGGGTGCGCGCGAGCTCCGGCTGGCGGAGGCGGGTCCCGAGGGCCGGGACGTCGGGGCGCCCGTCGGCGCCGGGGCGGAGGAAGATGCGCGCGGCCTCGGGGTCCTGGCTCAGGCACTCCACGCGGCCGGTGGCCATCTGCCGGTACTTGGGGGTCACCACCAGGCCCTCGCGGGCGAGGCGGATGGCGGGGCCGAGGACGACGGAGCGGGGCAGCGAGCCCGCCTTCTCCAGCAGCGCGAGGTAGCCGTTCACCGCATTCGGCACCGCGACCGAGAGCGGACCGTCGGTAGAGAGGCCGGGCACCGGCTTCCCGTCACGCAGGTACATGTCGCGCGTGGCGGCCGCCGGGGCGACCTCGCGGAAGTCGAGCGCCAGGGTGTCCTTCCCCGGCCGCGCGACGAGCGCGAAGCCACCGCCGCCCAGGCCATTGTGGAAGGGGCCGGCCACCCCAGCGGCGAAGGCCATCGCGACGGCCGCGTCCACCGCGTTGCCGCCCCGCTCGAGCATCTGCAGCCCGGCCTCGGCCGCCTGGGGATAGAGGCTGGAGACCACTCCGCCGCGGTACGGACGCGCGGCCTGGGCGGGAAGGGTGACGAGGAGGAGGAGACAGGCGACGCGCCGGATCATCGGAGCCGCTGTCTTCGCCGGGGTTCGGCCCGGGTGCAACCGGGAGTGGCCGTGGACAGGTTCAGCGGGCGACGACGTCGACCACCTCGAGCTTCTTGAGCTGGCGGAGCGAGCGGCTCGGCTCGCCGTCGGTGAGGACGGCGAGGCGGAACGGTCCCTCATCCGGTCCAAGCGCCTTGCCGTCGACGGTCCAGACGACGAGGACCTCGGTGGGGCCCATCCCCTCGACGCACTCGGCGACGCTGAACACCGCCCGGAAGCCATCCGCGGCCGTGGCGACGACGGCCTTGCGGTAGCCGGCCCGCTTCTCGGAGACGGGAACGTCCTTCCCCATCGGCCCCGGTGAGAAGCCGAGGTGGGTGAGCACCTTGTCGAGGCGGACGCCGGTGACCTGCCGCTTGGTGCCGTGGAAGGTCCAGGTGGAGGTCTTGGCGCCGAGGGCGCTCAGGTCCTTCTGTCCGAGGCTCGCCGAGCGGGGGAGGCCGGTGACCTCGACTGCCGTCTCGGCCGCGCGGGCGGAGCCGCCGACTGCCAGGAGACAGGCGAGCGCGAGCGCCCTGCTACTTGGCAATCAGGACCTCGCTCGCCTTGATGATCACGGTGATCTGGTCTCCGGCCTTGAGGTCCAGCCGCTGGGCCGAGGCCCGGGTGATGGTGGAGACGATCTCTTTCCCGCCCCCGATGTCCACCGACACCTCGGCCATGATCCCGTCGACCCTCACGCTCGTGATGCGGCCGGCGATCTGGTTCCTCGCGCTCAGCTCCATGGATTCCTCCTCGAGAGCCCGGGACAGAACACCGGGGGTCCGTGTCAAGTCAACACGACTCGACGTCAGACACCTCGTCTCTGGAAGTTGACCTGGGCCGGAGCGGTCACTCGCTGGACCCGCCGAAGCCTGCATCCTTCAGCGCTGCCTGGCCTGCGGGACCGGTGACCAGCGCCACCCACGCCCTCGCCAGGGTGGGGTGCGGCGCCTTGGTCACCGTCGCGATCGGATACTCCGCGAGCACGTTGAGCTCGGCGGGGATCTCGACCACCTTGACCTTGTCACCCGCGCAGCGCGCGTCGGTCCGGTAGACGATTCCCGCGTCGGCCTCGCCGAGCGACACCTTGGTGAGCACCTGGCGAACGTTGAGCTCGCGGCTCACCACCCGGGCCTGGACGCGAGCCGGGAAGTCCGCTCCGTACTGTGCCTTTGCCTTGTCGAGGATCTGGAGGGTGTAGTACCCGATGGGCACCTCGGGCGTGCCGATCACCAGCCGCTTCACCGATGCCAGATCCTTGAGCGACGCCACCTTCGCCGGATTGTCGGCGGGGACCACGATGACCGGAGCGTTGTTGGCGAAGGGCCTGGGCGCGTCGACCAGCCCGGCCTTGTGGGCGGCGTCCATGTGCTTGTGGTCCGCGGAGGCGAAGACGTCCGCCGGGGCGCCGTTCTCGATCTGCGTCCGCAGCTCCTGGCTCCCGGCGAAGTTGAACTGGACCTTCGCGCCCGGATGCTCGCGCTCGAAGGCTGCCCCCAGGCTCCCGAAGGCGTCACGCAGCGACGTAGCGGCAAAGACGGTGAGTGTCTTTCCGTCCACTCGCACGGCGTCGGAGGTCGCCGAGGTGGCCGGTCCTGCCTTCAGCACGAGGAGCATCAGTGCCGAGAACAGTGCCCTCTGCATGCGCATGTCGCGAACCAGATGATCCGGCCGAACCGATGTCAAGTGGACTTGACATGGGGTGGCCGCAGGAGAAACGTCCGCGCCCGGGAGTGGCGGGCGACTGCCCGCCTCGGGCGACGGCGTGGTGTGAGGGGGTTCCCCGAGGCGGGTCGTGCGTCCGACCCGTCTCGCCGCCGAGGGTGCCCGTCGGGGACGTCGAAGCTGTCCGACGCCTTCGATGGGGCGCCTTCGACGGGACCCGCCGGTGTCAGGCTCCGGCGATGCGGGTGACGAGGCTCCGGGCGAAGTCGCTGGGAGGCGACGCGCGGAAGACGTCGAGCGCGCCCGCGGAACGCACGCGGCCGGCCTCGATCAGCACCACGGGTCCCCCGAGGGCGAGCACGTCGCGCATCTCGTGGGTGACCGCGAGCGTCGGGATCGCCAGGCGATGGAGAGTCTCGGCGAGGATCGCCCGGGTCGCCTCCCGGGTGTCCGCGTCCAGCGCGGCGAGGGGCTCGTCGAGGAGGAGCGCCCGTGGCTCGGCTGCCAGCGCCCGGGCGAGCGCGACCTTCTGGCGTTCCCCTCCGGAGAGCGCGCCGGGACGCCGCGAGCGCAGTGGCCCGAGCCCGAGCCGCTCCATCACCAGCCCCGCCCGCCCTCGCCCGTCCTGGCCGGGGATGCCGAAGGTGACGTTCTCCAGGACGGTCAGATGCGGGAACAGGGCGTACTCCTGTGGCACCCAGGCCACGCGTCGCTCCTCGGTCGGAACGTCCACGCCCCGCTCGGTGTCGAGGAGGGTTCGTCCGTCGAGCACGATTCGACCGCGCCGCACCGGAACGGCGCCGAGGATCGCCCGGAGGAGGGTGCTCTTCCCGGCGCCGTTGGGCCCGACGAGAGCGGTG
>DASXGF010000085.1:0-3221 GCA_036489275.1 Myxococcaceae bacterium
ATCGCCGACGCCGGGCCCCGGGCGCGCGGCGGAGACCTCTTCACCACGCTCGAGCCCTGCGACCATTACGGGCGAACCCCACCGTGCACGGAGGCCATCCTCGGCGCGGGCGTCGCGCGGGTGTTCGCCGGCTCGACGGATCCGAATCCGCTCGTGGATGGCCGCGGCGTGCGCCGGCTTCGCGAGCTCGGGGTGCCGGTCTGGACCGGCGTGCTCGCGGCGGAGAGCGATGCGCTCAACCGGCCATTCTTGAAAGCGATGCGCTCGGGGCTCCCCTGGGTGACGCTGAAGGCCGCGGTCTCGCTCGATGGCAAGCTGGCCACCGCCTCCGGTGACAGCCGGTGGGTGACGGGGGAGGCCGCGCGTGCCGAGGTCCACCGGCTACGGAACGTCGTCGATGCGGTGCTGGTCGGCGCGGGGACGGTGCGAGCGGACGACCCGTCACTCACCACCCGCCTTCCCGAGGGGGGAGGCAGGGACCCGCTCCGCGTCGTGCTCGACTCGAGGCTACAGCTGTCGCCAGGGAGGCAACTGTTTCACCTGGCCTCCGACGCCCGGACGCTCCTGGTCCACGTGGAGGGCGAGGGCGCCGGGCGGACCGACCCGCTGGTGGCGGCAGGCGTGGAGCTCGTGGCGGTGCCCGGTCGGCCGGGTGCGGTGGACCTCGAGGCCGTCTTGCGCGCGCTGCTCCGGCGCGACGTGCTGCACGTGCTGGTGGAGGGGGGCCCCACTGTCTTCTCGGCGTTCCTCCGCGCGGGGCTGGCGGATTCGCTGGTGCTGCACCTGGCGCCCAGGCTCGTCGGCGGCGACGGGCTCTCCTGGCTCGGTCCGATGGGGGTGGACCGGATGGCCGGCGCCCGCGCGGTCAGGGTCGAGTCGGTCCGGTCACTGGGCGAGGACCTGGAAATCCGGGCCCTGCTCGGACCGCCGGACCCCTAGCGGGACGCGGTGACGATCGGGGCTGGGGTGGTCTGACCCCGGGAGGCGGAAGCCGACCCGGCGGAGCTGGCCGCCCCGGCGGCGCCCACGGTCACGAAAAAGGCGCTCGCCCAGAGGAGAATCCGGCGACGGAGGCAGTGGCTGCAGAGATGAGAGCGGTGCATGTCGAGGTCCCTACGCAATGGACGTGCCGTTCGGATGCCAATTCATGTTGAAGGTTTCCGGTCCTCGCCACGTTTGACGCTCGCCCACACGCTTCTTCATCGGTACGCCCCGCCTGGAAAGAAGGACCTACATGGACCGCCATGTCCTCCTGACGGAGAGTTCCCGTCCCATGCGTCGTCTGATTTCGCTGTGCGTGCTTGCCGTCGCCTGCTCCTCGAGCCAGAAGCCGACGTGGAAGGAGGAGGCCCAGTCGCGAGTCTCGCAGGGTCCGCCACTCCCGGCGCCGCCCCCGCTCGGCCCTGACCAGTCCACGGCCAAGGTCACGGGCTGCTCGGACTCGCCGAACCCCTCCGAGGCCGACGCAGCGACCTTTCCACCCCAGGTCCTCGGGAGCCGCGCGCCATCCGCGACCGAGGTTCAGCTCGGGATCCAGCCCGCCGGCGTCTGGGTGGCGAACAACCTGACCCACCCGTGCTGCACGAAGACGAAGGTGTTCGTCCAGCGCGCGCAGGGTGCGGTGAACTTCCTCGAACTGGTGGAGGGCACGCCCTGCGGCGAGGGCTGCATGTGCACGTCGTCGGTGCAGGCGGCGGCCGGCGTGCCGCCCGGCCGGTACAACGTCGCCGTCCGCGTCGAGGACACGGCCGGATCCACGGTGGTCAAGACGAGCAACTTCGTCGTCGAGGCGTACTGAGGGCTGAGCCGCCCCGAAGGGCGCTCCCGCGCGAGGGGTCGAGCGGGGAGGGCTTGCCCGTGGGCGCGAGAGCGGGAACCCAGCGCTTCGAGGCGCGCCCGACCCTGGCCTCGGCTCGAGCGCTCGCAGGTTGCAACGGAGGGCTGCCTGGATCCCCGGGCTCGGCGTTCGCGGTTCCAGAAACATTTTGGAACGGTCTCCCCGGGGAGGGGTCCGGCCACGGGCCCGGAGCGTTCCATCCGGTTTCGGATTGGGCGTTTGAGGGTCGTTCGGTCACGCTCGTCCGCCCGGACGCTCGCGACCCCGTTTCGCGACAGCCTTCGTGATCCTCAGCCGACCGGCGGATTCTCGACGACCGACAGGATGTTCCCGGCCGGGTCCTTGAACCAGGCGATGGTCGGCCCGTCGCCGCGCGAGATTCCCTTCGCGTCGGTCACCGGCCCGTCCTTGTAGACCTCCATCCGGACGCCTCGCTCGATGAGCGCATCGACCACGCGCTCGACGCTCTGGACGGGAAAGTTCAGGACGGTGAACAGCGCCGGAACGTGGTTCGGCTTCGGGTAGATCAGCACGCGCGCTCCGCCCGTGAGCCGGAGAGTGAGGATGGACGTCGTGTCGGTCACCTTCGTTTCTTTCACCTCCAGACCGAGCTTCTGGCCGTAGAAGGCCTTCGCCCGCGGCAGATCGTCGACCGAGAAGCTGCTGAATGCCTGTGCGTCCTGGAGCATGAACGTTCCCTCGCGTGGTTCCCGGCGACAGGGTAGGTGCGGTCCGGGGTGACGGCACCCCGGTGTATTCCTCCGCAGCTGGCGCTGCTGTGAGTGGCAGCCCTGGAGCCTGTCGGGCACACTCGAGCTTGGCGATGCGTCACACCCACCACCAGCGCTCCACCTGCCCGTTCGACTGCCCCGATGCCTGCGGTCTCGTCGTCGAGACCGATGGGCAGTCGGTGATCTCCGTGCGCGGCGACCCCGAGCACGAGTACACCCGCGGCTCGCTCTGCCCGAAGGTGAACCGTTTCGAGCGGACGGTGCACGCTCCGGGCCGGCTGCTGACGCCGCTGATCCGGACCGGACAGAAGGGCACGGGTGCCTTCCGCCGCGCCTCGTGGGACGAGGCCGCGGGGCTGATCGCCGAGCGCTGGCAGACGCTGCTCGCCACCCACGGTCGCGAGTGCCTCCTCCCGTACACCTACGCCGGCACGATGGGCCTCATCCAGCGGAACGCCCAGGAACCGCTGATGCATCGTCTCGGAGCGTCGCTGCTCGACCGCACCATCTGCACCTCGGCGCAGAACGCGGGCTGGGACCAGATGATGGGCCACACCCCGGGCTCCGATCCCGAGGACGCGGTCCACAGCGATCTCCTCTTCCTCTGGGGGATCAACGCGCTCGCCACCAACATCCACTTCCTCACCCAGGTG
>DASXGF010000145.1:0-4927 GCA_036489275.1 Myxococcaceae bacterium
GAGCGAGCGACGGGCTCCAGGCGAGTTCTCTGAGACGTCGCTCAAGGGAACGTCGTTCGAGGAGACGCCGGACCGTCCCGGCAGAGCGAGCGACGGGCTCCAGGCGAGTTCTCTGAGACGCAGCTGGCGACTCGGGCCTTCCGCTCGGTCCGCGGATGGGGTCTCCTCGCCGTCTCATGCCGCACCGTCGCCGAGGAGCTCCGACGCCCCGCCCTCAGCCCGACCAGCGGACGGCGTACCCCTACTTCCGGCGCATCCCCACGCGGTGGATGGACAACGACGTCTACGGGCACGTCAACAACGTCGTCTACTACTCGTACTTCGACACCGTGGTGAACGCCTTCCTCGTTCACGAGGGCGGGCTGGACATCGAATCGGGGCCGGTGATCGGCCTCTGCGTCGAGTCGCAGTGCCTCTACTTCTCCCCGGTCGCCTTCCCCGACGTGCTCGACGCCGGGCTGCGCGTCGCGAAGATCGGCCGCTCCAGCGTGCGCTACGAGGTCGGCATCTTTCGCTCCGGCCACAAGGCCGCTGCAGCGCAGGGCCACTTCGTCCACGTGTTCGTCGACCGGGTCACGCGTCGGCCGGTGGACCTGCCCGACCCGATGCGGACCGCGCTCACCCGGATCTGCTGAGGTCAGAACAGGACCGACGCGTCGGCGGGAGGTTCGGTGAGGAGCTCAAGGCCGGCCGCCACCCGGCGAGCTGCACCAGCACGGCCGGTTCCCGGTCGAGCCGCGGCCCGGGCGAGCTCGAAGACCGACCCGCCAAAGCACCCACGCCTCCTCCACGCCGGGGACGGTCGAGAGATCGGGAAGCCACCCTCCGATGCGCCTCGCGAGGGCCTCCACGCACGCGCCCGGCGACACGCCGTCGACCTCGAGGCGCGTGCTCGACCGCTCGACGCCGAGGATGCGGGTCACCGCATTCGGATCGAGCCGCTCGCCCCGGAAGGACAGGTCGAGCCCGAACACCGCGCCCTCACTTCACCGCGGCCGAGATCTTCTTGAACTCCGGCGTTCCGGCCACGCCCAGGAGATCGAACAGCACCGCCTCGACCGACGACAGCGTCGCCCCTGCCGCCTTCGCCAGCTCGAGCCCCGCCTCCCGGTCCACCGGTTTCCGGCTGATCACCGCGTCGATGCACACCACCGGGTGCCGTCCCTCGAGCACCAGGTCCCGCACCGTCTGGTACACGCACACGTGCGTCTCCATCCCGGCGAGCACCACGTTCCGCCGCCCCGAGAACCGGGCCCGCACGGCATCGTCCAGGGACGAGAACTTCATCTTCTCGATGACCGGAACGTCGCCCAGCCGCTCGCGGATGGGCGGGACGGTGTGCCCCAGCCCCTTCGGGTACTGCTCGGTGACCGCGATCGGCAGGCCAAGCACCCGGGCGCCCTCGATCAGCGCCCCGAGCCGCGACAGCACCCGCGACAGCGCCTCGGGCTCCATCGCGCCGGCCAGCCGGTCCTGCACGTCGACCACCAGGAGCGCGGTGTCCTCTCGCTTCAGCTGCTGTGGCTTCATACGGCGTACCCCATCGCCCCGGAGGTCGCCGGGGCCTGCGGATCCAGCATCACGTTCACGCACGCCACCGTCCCCGAGGCAAGCGCCCGCTCCAGCGCCGGGCGGATCTGCCCGGGCTCGGTGACTCGCTCGCCCCAGCCGCCGAACGCCTTGACCACCTCGTCGTAGCGCGTCGGCGCCAGCAGCGTGGCCGGCGACTTCTCCTCGCCGAACATCCCCACCTGTGGCAGCCGGATCTGCCCCCAGGCGGCGTCGTTTCCCACCACGCAGATCATGGGCAGCTTGAAGCGGACCGCGGTCTCGAAGTCGAACCCGTTGAGGCCGAACGAGCCGTCGCCCTGCACGATCCAGATCTGGCGTTCGGGGTGGAGCAGCTTCGCCGCCAGCGCGAAGGGCGCGCCGACACCGAGACAGCCGAGCGGTCCCGGATCCAGCCACCGCCCCGGCGCCTTCAGAGACAGCACCTTCGCCGCGAGCGCCACCCAGTTCCCGCCGTCGGCGATGAACATCGGATCGCGGTTCCCGGCGTTGGCGACGTCGGAGAGATCCTTCGCCAGCCGATAGTGGTGGATGGGAACGGCGTCGCTCTTCGTCCACTCCGCCATCGCGGCGAGCTTCTTCTGCTCCGAGGCGCGGAGCTCCTGGATGTACGCCGTCCGGGTGGCCTTCTTCGCCCCGTCGGCGAAGGCGGCGAGCGCCGACCGGCTGTCCGCGACGATGCCCACGTCCACCGGACGGTTCCGGCCCACCTCGGTGGGATCGATGTCCACCTGGACGATCTTCGACGCGGCGCTGAAGGTCGGCTCGGCTCCGTAGTTGAGGCGGAAGTCGAAGGGCGTCCCGACGACGAACACCACGTCCGCGCCGGTGAGCGCCTCCTTCCGGGTGTGCTGGAAGAACATCGGGTGGTCGGGCGGGAGGCAGCCGCGGCCGGCGCCGTTGAGGTAGGTCGGGATCTGCGCCCGCTCCACGAAGGCGCGCAGCGCGTCCGGAGCATCGTCCCACCACACGCTCGAGCCGGCGATCATCGCCGGGCGCTCGGCCGCCGCGAGCAGGGCCAGCCCCTCGTCCACCGCCACCGGGTCCGGAGCCAGACGCGCCCGCGTGCGGTACAGCCGCGGGATCTGCAGCGTCGCGTCGTCCACCCCGTTGCAGAGGACGTCCCAGGCCAGCTCGAGGAACACCGGCCCCGGTCGCCCGCTCAGCGCCACCCGGAACGCCTTGGCCAGGTAGAGCGGGACGAGGTCCGGCGAGGGAACCCGGTCCGACCACTTGGAGATCCGGTGGAACAGATCCACCTGCTCCATCTCCTGGAGGCTTCCCCGGCTCTGGTTGAACTGCGGCGCGGCCCCACCCAGGAGGATGAGCGGCGAGTTGGCCGCGTTCGCGTTGGCCACGCCGGTGAGGGCGTCGGTCACTCCCGGGCCGGCGGTCACGACGGCGACGCCGACACCCCTGGTAATCCGTGCGTAGGCGTCCGCGGCGTGGGCGGCGCCCTGCTCGTGTCGAGTGTCGACGACCTCGATGCCCTCCTCCACCAGGCCCGCATAGATGGGCGCGACGTGGAGGCCGGAGAGCGTGAAGACGTGTCGCACCCGCTCCTCCTTGAGCATGCGCGCCACGAGCTGCCCGCCGGTCACCATCGCCATCGCCGGTCTCCTGCCTGGCGCCGGAGCGCAGGCCATCGTAGGACTGAGGGCAGTCGTTTATCTCCCGTGCACGATCCTTTCCAGGACCTCCGCCCCCTTGCCGGGACGTACGCACCGGCGCTCGCCGGGGAGGCGTTCTCCCGCGGACTCGTCACCACGTCAGCCGACGGAACCCGGAGGGCCATCACCCCGGGAGCGACCCCGCTCGTCCTTCCCGCCCGGGTCATCGCCGAGCGACACGGCCTGGCGCGCACCCTGGCAACCGCCGGCTTCCGGATGGCGCAGGCGACGGTGCTCGGGCCCTCGCGGGAGGTGCTCCTCGGCGCGCTCTCCCCGCTGGAACGGCGGCTCGTCGAGCGCTCCGCCCCGCGGAACCGTCGCCTGGTGATCGCCCGCATCGACTTCCTCGTCTCGGACCGGCCCGCGGCGCTGGAGCTGAACGCCACCATCCCGGCGATGCCCGGCTACTCGGACATGGCCGCTGGAGCTTTCCTCTCGGTGGTCGGACGGGCGGCCGGACTCGATGCCTCCGCCATCCAGCGGCTGGAGGCGGACAACGGAAGCAACGTCGAGGCGCTGTACCGCGCGCTGGTCGCCGCGTCGATCCAGGAGCGCGGCCGGCCACCGGAGCGCATCGCGGTGCTCTGCCGGCGCATGGACAGCCAGCTGTCCGAGGTCGACTTCCTGGTCCGGCGTTTCGGCGAGCTCGGAACGGAGGCCGACCGCGTCTACCCGGACGAGGCGGGCGGCGACGAGCTCTTCGTCGCGCACGGCAAGCCCTTCGACTTCGTCTACCGCCACCTCTTCGTCCACCGGCTGAGCGAGAACCCACAGCCGTTCCTGGAGGCGTTCTTCGCCGGCGACGCAGGCCGGGACTCGCTGCTCTTCAACCGTCCGGCGGCGCACGTGGAGGCGAAGACCAACTTCGCCCTGCTCTCTCGCGCGCTGGAGGAACCGGCGCTGGCCGCGGCGGCGGAGCTCGAGCCCGAGGAGCTGGAGGCGATTCGACGCTCCGTCCCCTGGACCCGGGTGCTCGCGCCCGGCCCCGCGCGGGGCCCGGCGGGCGAGTCGATTCCCGAGCTCGTGGCGCACGTCGCCGCGCACCCGGAGGCCTTCGTCCTCAAGCGCGCCTGGGACTACGGCGGGAAAGCGGTCTTCGTGGGCCCGGCCTCCGGCGAGCCCGGCTTCGCCACCCGCGCCGAGGCCGCGTTCGGAGCCCGGATGGAGTGGCCCGACCTGGTCCGGCGCGCCGCCGCCGATCCGCTGGGCGGTGGATTCGTCGTCCAGGCGGTGGTGGACATCCCGCGGGAGCGCCACCTGCTTGCGACGCCCAGCGGAGTGGTCGAGGCCGAGGTCTTCGTCGACTATTCGGCGTTCGCCTCTGTGGGGGTGGACCCCGAGCCGGCGTGGGGCGGCGTGGTGCGCGCCTCCTCCTCGCGCATCGTCAACATCCAGGGAGGGGGGGGCGTGCTCCCGCTCCTCGAGGAGGGCGTCTGGGCCCGCCTCCGGAGTGCGCTGGGGGCGGAATCCTGACCCATCCCGGGCTGTTGGGGAGGCTGGTCAACCTTTCCGGCTGCGTTATGAGTGGCCGCATCCGGGGCTGAGACCCCACAAGGAGAAGGCAACGATGGCCTGGGAATTCGATGCACGGAGGGCGGCGCGGGACGGCCGCGACCTCGGCGAGACGGGCGGCGTCAGCCGCGAGCTCACCGGCACCACCGCTGCCGCCTTCATGGCCGGGGTGTACC
>DASXGF010000159.1:0-9557 GCA_036489275.1 Myxococcaceae bacterium
GATGGCCGAGCGGCTGGGCCTCGCGGTGAGCTTCGTCCCGGTGGACTGGCGGCACGGGGTGGACCCCGCGGAGGTCGAGCGCCGGCTGGCCGAGGAGGGTGCCCAGGCGATCAAGGCCGTCGCGGTCGTCCACAACGAGACCTCCACCGGGGTGACCACCCGCGTGGCAGAGGTCCGCAAGGCCATCGACCGTGCACGGCACCCGGCGCTGCTCCTGGTCGACACCATCTCCTCGCTCGCCTCGATTGACTACCGGCACGACGCCTGGGGCGTGGATGTGACCGTTGGCGGCTCGCAGAAGGGCCTGATGCTTCCGCCCGGGCTCGGCTTCAACGCCGTCTCGGCCAAGGCGCTCGCCGCGTCGAAGACTGCGCGCCTCCCGCGCAGCTACTGGGACTGGCAGGAGATGCTGAAGCCCAACGCCTCGGGCTTCTTCCCCTACACGCCGGCGACGAACCTCCTCTACGGGCTGCGCGAGGCGCTGGACATGCTCCAGGAGGAAGGGCTGCCCCAGGTCTTCGCCCGCCACACGCGTCTGGCGGAGGCCACCCGGGCGGCGGTTCGCGGCTGGGGCCTCGAGCTCCTCCCCGCGGACCCGGCCGAGGCGTCGGACTCGCTGACCGCGGTGCTCGTACCTCAGGGCCACGACGCGGATGCGTTCCGCAGGGTCGCCCTCGAGCGGTGGGACATCTCGCTCGGTGCAGGCCTGGGGAGGCTATCCGGAAAGATCTTCCGGATCGGACACCTCGGTGACTTCAACGACCTGATGCTCATGGGCACACTCGCCGGCGTCGAGCTGGGGCTCCGCGCCGCCGGCGTTCCCCATCAGGCCGGAGGTCTTCCCGCGGCGATGGAGGTGCTGTCCCGGGGGCCGGGCGGGGTTCGCGCCGCCCGCGCCGTGCACGGCTGAACGAAGCGTCCAGGAGGGGAGGTCGACATGCAGCGCCGCCTCATCACCGCCTCGGGGAACGTGATTCTCTTGCTGTGCCTGATGTACCTGATCACCTACGTCGATCGGGTCAACCTCTCCACCGCTGCGCCGCTGATCCGGAAGGAGCTCGGACTCTCGCTGATCGACATGGGCGTGGCCTTCAGCGCCTTCGGCTATGCGTACGCCCTCTTCCAGATCATCGGCGGAGCGCTGGGAGATCACTTCGGAGCGCGGCGGATGCTCACCGTCTCCGGTCTCATCTGGGCGGTGGCGACCATGCTCACCGCCTTCGCTAGCGGGTTGGTCAGTCTGTTCGCGATCCGGCTGCTCCTGGGCTTCGGCGAAGGCGCGACCTTCCCCACCGCGACCCGGGCGATGCAGTACTGGGTCGCGAAGGACCGGCGAGGCTGGGCCCAGGGCGTCACTCATGCGTTCGCCCGGGCCGGCAACGCCATCACCCCGCCGCTGGTCGTGGCCCTCATCGCCGTCGTCACCTGGCGGGGCGCGTTCGTCGTCCTGGGCGCGGTGAGCGTGGTCTGGGTGCTGGCCTGGAGCCTCTACTTCCGCGACGACCCCCGCTCGCACCGCGGGGTGACTCCGGAGGAACTGGCGGCGCTGCCGCCGTTCGTTCCTCACCACGAGCGGACCCGCGCCCGGACGCCGTGGGGTCCGCTGGTCCGGCACATCTTCCCCGTGACCATCACCTACTTCTGCTACGCGTGGACGCTCTGGCTGTACCTGAACTGGCTGCCGTCCTTCTTCAAGGAGGGACAGAAGCTGGATCTGACCAAGACGGCCATCTTCGCCTTTGCCGTGTTCTTTGCGGGCGTGATCGGGGACACGCTCGGCGGGACGATCAGCGACCACCTCCTCCGGCGGACCGGCCGCGTCCTCTTCGCTCGCCGCGCGGTCGTCCTCTTCAGCTACCTGGCCAGCATCGCCTGCCTGGTGCCGGTGGTGTACCTCCGGGGGTTGATCCCGGTGACCATCTGTCTCGCGCTCGGGTTCTTCTTCCTCGAGCTGGCCATCGGACCGATGTGGGCAATCCCGATGGACATCGCGCCGAAGTTCGCCGGCACCGCCAGCGGGCTGATGAACTTCGGCTCGGCGGTGGCGGCCATCCTCTCGCCCATCACCTTCGGGTGGATCGTGCAGACCACCGGGGACTGGCACCTCCCGTTCTGGTGCTCGGTCGGAATCCTCGCCGTCGGCTGCGTCACCTCCTTCTTCATGCGTCCCGACATCCAGCTCTCCGAGCAGGAGATCGCCGGTACCGCCGCGCCCGCGCCGGCGCACTGATCCTCGGGGTGCCGTGATCGGTCCGTCCCCGCTCGAGGGAAGCCCACTGGAGCGGCGCCTGCGCCGCGAGGTGAGAGGCGAGGTGCGCCTCGACGCGTTCGGTCGGGGCCTCTACGCGACGGACGCCTCCATCTACCAGGTGTTCCCGCTCGGGGTGGTGGTCCCCCGCGACGCCGGCGACGTCCAGGCGGTGCTCGCCCTCTGCCGCGAGGCGGGCATCCCCGTGCTGCCCAGAGGCGGCGGGACGTCTCAGTGCGGACAGACGGTGGGCGAGGCAGTGGTGCTCGACTGCAGCAAGCACCTCCGCCGCGTCGTCAACGTGGACGTGACGGCAAAGGTGGCGCGGGTGCAGCCGGGCCTGGTCCTCGACGACCTCAACCGCGCGCTCCGTCCCTACCGGCTGTTCTTTCCGGTGGACCCCTCGACGGCGAGCCGCGCGACCCTCGGCGGGATGGCGGCCAACAACAGCTCGGGCGCGCGCTCCATCCGCTACGGGAACATGGTCCACAACGTGCGGAGCATCGAGGCGATCCTCGCCGACGGGACCGCCGCGCGCTTCGGGCCGCCGGGTGGGGGCGAAGCCCCGCAGATCCACGCGCTCCGGGCTCGACTGGAGACGCTCGCCGCGCGCGAGGCGGGGGAGATCCGCACGCGCTTCCCGAAGGTGCTCCGCCGCGTCGGTGGCTACAACCTCGATCATCTGCTCGCTCCGGCGGCGAACCTCGCCGAGCTCCTGGTGGGCAGCGAGGGGACGCTGGCCTTCTTCACCGAGCTCGAGCTTCCGCTGCAGGACCTGCCGCCGGCCACTGCCCTGGGCATCTGCCACTTCCCCCGGTTCCGCGACGCGATGGAGGTGACGAAGGCGCTGGTGACCCTCGACCCGGTCGCGGTCGAGCTGGTGGACCGCACCATCCTGGAGGGCGCCCGGCGGATGCCCGAGTTCGCCCCGGTGATGAAGAGATACGTGCAGGCCGAGCCGGACGCGCTGCTCCTCGTGGAGTTCGCCGGCGAGGACGGCGCCGCGCTTTTGCCCCGGCTGGAGGCGCTGGAGGAGATGCTCGCCGGCCTCGGCTTCCCGGGGTCGGTGGTCCGGGTCACCGATGCGCCGGGGCAGGCGGCGGTGTGGAACGTGCGCTCGGCGGGGCTGAACATCGTCAGCAACCTCCGGGGGAACGCCAAGCCGGTCTCGATCATCGAGGACTGTGCGGTGCCGCTGGAGCACCTGGCCGACTACACCGAGCGCCTCACCCGGCTCTTCGAGCGCCACGGCACGCGCGGGACCTGGTACGCGCACGCCTCGGTGGGCTGCCTCCACGTCCGGCCGGTGCTGGACATGAGGAGCGAGGCCGACGTGAAGAAGCTCCGGGCCATCGCCGAGGAGGCGTTCGCCATGGTCCGCGAGTACGGCGGGAGCCACTCCGGCGAGCACGGCGACGGGCTGGTGCGGAGCGAGTTTCACGCCGAGATGTTCGGCGAGCGGCTGGTCCGCGCCTTCGAGGAGGTCAAGGACGCCTTCGATCCCCGCGCGCTGCTCAATCCCGGGAAGATCGTCCGTGCGCCGCGGATGGACGACCGGACGCTCTTCCGCTACCCGCCGGGCTACGCCCCACTCCCGCTGGAGACCGCCCTGGACTGGTCGGAGTGGGGCGGGCTCAGCGGTGCGGTCGAGATGTGCAACAACAACGGCGCCTGCCGGAAGTCCGAGCCCGGCGTCATGTGCCCTTCGTTCCTCGTCACCCAGGACGAGCAGCACGGCGTGCGGGGACGGGCGAACGCGCTGCGCCTGGCGCTCACCGGGCAGCTCGGGCCGGACGCGCTCGTCTCGGAGGCGATGGCCGAGACGCTGGACCTCTGCGTCGGGTGCAAGGGATGCCGGCGCGAGTGCCCCACCGGCGTGGACATGGCGCGGATGAAGGTGGAGGTCCTGTGGCACCGCCGCCGGCGGCACGGGCTCGGGCTGAAGGACCGGGCGGTGGCGTACCTGCCGCGCCTCGCGCCGTGGCTCCAGCCGTTCCGGGGACTCCTGGGCCTGCGCGAGTCATGGCCGGCCCTCGCCCGGTGGACGGAGCGTCTGACCGGCCTCAGCGCGAGGCGGAAGCTCCCGGCCTTCCACGCGCGGCCGTTCCGGCCCACCGCGCAGGCCGGAGCGGACGGCGGCCGTCCCGAGGTGGCGCTCCTGGCGGACACCTTCACCACCTGGTTCGAGCCGGAGAACGCGCGGGCGGCGGTCCGCGTCCTCGAGCGGGCGGGGTACCGCGTCTCGTTTCCGGCGGCTGAGGGTCGCCCGCCCTGCTGCGGCCGCACCTTCCTCGCCGTCGGCCTGGTCGAGGAGGCCCAGGTCGAGGCGCGGCGGCTGCTCGACGCCGTGCGTCCCTTCGTCGAGCGCGGGGTACCCCTCGTCGGCCTCGAGCCGTCGTGCCTGCTCACGCTGCGCGACGAGTTCCTGGCGATGCTTCCCGGAGAGGACACGGCCCGTGCCGCCAGAGCCGCGGTCACCCTGGAGGAGTTCCTCGGCCAGGAGCGAGCCGCGGGGCGGCTTCGCCTCCCGCTCCATTCGCTTCCCCAGTCACGTGCCGTGCTGCACGGTCACTGCCACCAGAAGGCGTTCGGGCTGCTGGGCGGGGTCACCGCGGCGCTGCAGATGGTCCCCGGGCTCGAGGTGGAGACGCTCGGCGGAAGCTGCTGCGGGATGGCCGGGACGTTCGGCTACGAGGCCCGCCACCACGACGTCTCGATGCAGATGGCCGAGCGCACGCTCCTGCCCGCGGTCCGTCGGGCTCCACCGGAGACCTTGCTGGTGGCGGACGGGTTCAGCTGCCAGCACCAGATCCTCGATGGGACTGGGCGGACGGCCGTGCACGTCGCGCGCGTGCTCGACGCGGCCTCCGCGCTCTAGGGACGGCCGGCGATAATGGCCGTCCAGTCGATGATCTCGGTCAGCTCGCTTCCGAATGGCTCGAGGACGGCGCGAATCTCGGACTGCATCGCTTCGGACCGCTCGGTCCCCAGGCGCGCCTCGGACGTCGCGGACATCGAGAGCGCACGGAAGAGGAGGGTCTTCAGCGAGGTGATCGAGCAGTGGCGATGTTCTCGGCGTTCGACGCGCGAGAAGGGCGAGACCCGGAGGACCGTCTCGTGGTGCTGCCACTCCGGAGACTTGCGCTGCATGCGCACGTGGTCATCCGCCGAGTAGCGCTCCACGACCTCCCGCCACGCGCGAAGCGCGGCGTTCTCCGGAACGTCCGCCAGCTCGTCGTTGAAGAGGAGGATCGAGCCGTCGGGCTGGATGATCCGGTCGAGCCGGCGCAACGCCTCCATCCGGTCCATCCAGTGGAACGACCGACCCATCGTCACCGCCCGGAAGGTGCCCAGCTCCGGGCCGAGCGAGTCCGAGCTCCCCTCGCGCACCTCCACCGCGGCGCCGGCCTTCGCGACCGCCAGGTTCGCGATACGGAGCATCTCCGGCTCCGGGTCGAGCGCCAGGACCGAGCCGACGTGGGGCGCGAAGGCCAGCGCGAGCACGCCCGGTCCGGTCCCCAAATCGAGAATGCGGTCCTTCCGGGTCAGCCCTGCGGCCCCGGCCACCTCGGCGATGAATGCCGGGGGATAGACGGGCCGGCCCACCGCATAGAACGCGGCCGCAGTCCGGAAGCGACGAGAGTCCACGAGGGCGGAGAACACACCACCCCGGACGGAAGTTGGCCAGACCCCGGGCAGATGAAGGCCCATGCCTACTCGCCCTGTACCCCGAGCGCCGCACGCGCCTCGATCCGTGCCGCCCGCACGCAGGGCGCGGCGATCGCACTGACGAGCACCACGACGAGGGCGCCGGCGCCGCCGAGGAAGGCCGCCGGGTCCCGGGGCGACAGACCGTAGAGCAGCGCGCTCGCTCCCTGCGCCGCTGCAAGGGCGCAGAGCAGCCCGACGCCCATGCCCACGAGGCCGACCCGTGCGCCCTCGCCGCCGACCAGGCGGACCACGTCGGCCGTCCTCGCCCCGAGCGCGAACCGGACGGCGAACTCCCTGCCCCGCAGCGTGACCAGGTACGCGACCAGGCCGTAGATGCCCACCGCGGCCAGCGCCAGGCCGACCACCGCGAAGGCGCCGAAGAGCCAGGTCGCGAACCGGCCCTCGGTGGTCTCCCGGGCGAGGATCTGCTCCATCGTCCGGACCTCGGCGAACGGGAGATCGGGGTCGAGCGAGCGCAGCACCTCGCGCAGCGCCGGGGCGACCGAGGAGGGCGGAACGGTGGTCCGGACGACCACGGTCTTGAACCCGAAGTTCTGCTCCGGGTTCTGCCGGAAGAGCCCGAGGATGTCGGGGTCCGCCGGCGCCGCCACCCCGCCGTTCGGCGTGTCGGCCACCACTCCGATGATGGTCAGGACCGGGCGGCTCGCGGCGGGCTCAGTGCCCGGCTCGCCGATCTCGATGCGCTGCCCGACCGGGTCGGCGCCCGGGAAGTACCGGCGGGCGAAGGCCTCGTTGACCAGGATCACCCGCGGGCTCGTCGCGGTGTCGGACTCTCCGAGGTCGCGGCCGCGCAGCAGGCGCAGCTCCAGCGTCCGGACCAGGTGCGCATCCGCAACGCCGAAGTTGGCGGTGGGAACGGCGTCGCGCCCCGGCGGCGCCTGGCCGACCACCGTGAAGCCCACGCGCCACCGGTAGGAGGGCGGGACGACGTCGGTCACCGCGGCGTCGCGCACGCCGGCGAGCTCGCGCACGCGCGCGACATAGCGGTCGCTGAACTCGGTGATCCGCGACGGGTCCGGGTAGCGGACCTCCGGGAGGAAGAGGTGCTGGGTGAGGAGGTGATCGCGCCGGAAGCCCATGTCCTCCGACTGAAGGCGCAGGAGGCCGTGCACGAGGAGCCCGGCGCCCACCAGGAGCACGAGCGAGAGCGAGATCTGCACCGTCGCCAGCACCCGGCGAAGGGTCCGGTGCCCCGGCCCGCCCGTGCCGGTCCGTCCCCCGGCAGTGCGAAGGACGTCCGCCGGCGCGGCAGCCGTCCCGAGCAGCGCGGGAAGCACGCCGAAGACCACGCTCGTGACGAGCGCCACGCAGACGGTGAAGGCGAGGACGGTGCCATCGATCCGCGCCTCGGCGAGCTGCGGCATCCGCTCCGGCCCGATCCGGGCGAGCAGCGCGGTCGCTGCCCACGAGAGGCCGAGCCCGGCGAGGGCACCCAGCCCGGTGAGGAGCAGGGTCTCGGCGAGCAGCTGGGAAGCGAGCCGGGCTCGACCCGCTCCGAGCGCGGTGCGGATGGCGAACTCCTGGCCGCGGGTGGCGTTCCGGGCGACGAGCAGGGTGGCGACGTTCAGGCAGGCGAGGAGAAGGATCAGCCCGACTGCGGCCATGACCATCGAGAGGGTGGGGCGGAGGCTCGCCACGCGGGTTCCGAGCAGCGGCTCGACCCGCACGCCCACTCCGGCATCGACCGGGTGACGGCGGCCGAGATCCTCGGCGATGGACCGCAGCTCCGCGTTTGCCTGTGCGAGCGAGACCCCGGGAGCGAGACGTCCGAGCGTGGAGAACCCGCGGCCGCTCCGGTCCCCGCGTCCCGACTCGTCCCAGACGCCGGGAGAAGGAGCGAAGGGAGTCCAGACGCGCACCTGCTCGCTCGCGGGGTCCATCCAGGCGGGAATGGAGTCCGGGACGATGCCCACCACCAAGTAGGGCTCGTCGTTGATCCGGATGCTCTGCCCGTCGAGCAGCGCCGAGCTCCCGAAGCGGTCGGCCCAGAAGCTCCGGGACACGACGGCCACGTGATGCGACCCCCAGCGGTTCTCCTCCTCCGTGAAGAGGCGCCCGGCGAGCGGCCGGATGGAGAGCGCGCGGAAGTAGTCTGCCGGCACCAGCCCCACCCGGATCTGCGCGGGCTCTCCACCGGGCGTCGCGAGGTTCTTCCGCCAGGTGTCGTACGCCACCAGGATCTCGAAGCTCCGGCTCTCGCGCGCGAAGTCACGGATATCCGGCGGCGAGGGCCCGACGGTCAGACCGTCCCGGACGGAGAACACCCGGACCAGCCGCTCGGAGTGGGGGAACGGCAGTGGGCGGAGGAGCACCGCGTACACCACCGAGAAGACCGCGGCGTTGGCCCCCAGCCCGAGCGCCAGGGTGAGGATCGCCGCCGCCGCGAAGCCCGGGGACTTGCGGAGCATCCGGACGGCGCGCCGGACGTCGGCGGCGAAGGTCTCCACGACCGGCCAGCGCCAGACCTCCCGCGCCGCCTCCTCGATGGCGGTGAGATTGCCGAGCTCGTGCCGGGCCTGGGCGGCCGCAGCGGCCCGCTCCATTCCCTCGGCCACCAGGGCATCGGTGCGCTCCTCGAGGTGGGAGCGGAGCTCCTCCGAGAGGCCCCGGAGGCTCTCGCGCCTGCCGACGAGCCGCCGGAGCCAGCTCATGGCGTCCCCGTCGCCAGCACGCGCATCACCGCGGAGAGCATCTGCTCGAAGCTCGAGGCCTCGCGCTCGAGGTGCCTCGCTCCGGCGAGGGTGAGACGGTACCGGCGCACCTTCCGGTTCGTGGACGAGACTCCCCACTCCGCCTTGAGCAGACCCGCGCGGAGCAAGCGCTGCAGGGCAGGGTAGAGCGACCCCTCCTCGATCCGGAGCACGTCCTTCGACGCACGCTTGATCTGTTGTGCGAGGGCATATCCGTGAGAGGGCTGCCGCTGCACCGACCGGAGGATCATCATCTCCAGCGCACCGGGAAAGAGATCGCGCTCGGGCCTGGGAGTCATCCGTGCCTCCGACGAGGCAAGGTCTTACCACCCCTAGTTGAACAAGGGGTAGGCGGTCGAGGCCTGTGTCCGCAGCTCCAGCAGGGTCTTCTCGAAGAAGTCGTCGTTCTCCCCGTAGGCACCGAGGAAGAAAGGGGCGAGCGGGTCGGTCATGACCGGTCTCGTCATTGCAGCCGGCGTACCGCCGGATCTCCCGGCGTCTCGCCACCCCAGGACGCAGGATCTGCGCGGCGTCCTCGACGGTGGAAGCGCTGGCTGCAACGCGGTCGCTGCCGGCAACCTGCCTGGCTGCAGCAATGGGGGTGCTGCCTGCACCCGAGGCACTCGGTGGGCGACTCCCCCGTAGAGGCCTTCGATCGACTCGGGAGGCCGACCATGATCCGGTTCCTCGCAGTGTGCGCCGTGTGCGCGATTCCCACCGTGGCGCTGGCCGCACCCTCACCCGCGCAGGCGGGGGCGATTCCGCTGGACGCCTCCCGCTGGGAGCTCGAGGGCAACGCAAAGATCCTCGAGCACCAGGGACGCCCGTCCATCCTCCTCGACGGAGGCGCGGCGACGCTGAAGAACTTCGACATGCGCGACGCGGTC
>DASXGF010000244.1:0-5257 GCA_036489275.1 Myxococcaceae bacterium
TGGCCGACGAGCTCGCAGCGCTCGTCGCGGCTCGCCTCACGGGTTCCGGGCTGGCGGCGTTCACCCTTCCTCCGGGAGCGGACGTCGCCCAGCGCGCCCGTTCCCAGGGAGCACGGACGCTGCTCGGTCTTCGGCTGCAGCTCGACGATCGGCTCGCCGCCTCGGGGAGCCTCCGGTCGGTGTGGCGGAACTTCTGGGCCGGGAACGTGCCGGTGGAGACCGGCCCGGCGCGCGCCCTCTCCGCGGCCGTCGCGGCGGACACCGCGGCGCGGGTGCTCGCGGCGGGGGGCGGCTGGCCCTCGGGCCTCGCCCTCGAGCCCACGCCGCTCGCTCGGTTCCCGACGCGAACCGCGGCGCTCGCCAGCGGCGACCTCGACGGCGACGGACGCCCCGAGCTCGCGGTGCTGGTCGGAGGGGAGCTGGTGGTCCTCGCCTCCACCGGCGAGGCGCGGGCCCGCGCGCGGCTGCCGGCACCGACCCTCCCGCTGCGCGAGCCCTTCGGGACGCTGTGCGTCGCAGGCGGCGTCGTCTCGGTGGCCTGGGCGCGGGCGGCGGGCGGGACGGCCTACCGGCTCCAGGGACAGGAGCTGCTCCCGGTCGCGCGGACCGAGGGCCCGACGCTGGGCTGCGGGGAGTCGGCCGAGCCGGCCAGCTTCGTCCCCGGGGTGGCGCGCATGTGGGTCGGCCGGGGACCACAGCGAGATCTGCTGTGGGGCGGAGACGTGCGCGCGGGGCACCGGCTCCTCCTGTTCCCCGACGGCACGGCGCGCTGGTCCACGCCCGGAGGGACGGTGCGGGTGCTGCCGCAGATCGGCGCAGGCGCGGCGCTGGTCCAGCTCGGGGGGCAGATGCGGGTGGCGGCGAGCAGCGCCGCGGCGGCACCTTCCGAGGACCGCCTCCGGCTCGTCGGCTCCGGCGGGGACGAGCCGTCGGTCGCCGTCCCGGGGCGCATCCTTCAAGTACAGCCCACCGCGGAGCTCGCCGGCGCTCCGGCCCTGGTGCTCGGGGTGTGGACCGCGGACGGCGGCTCGGAGCTCCGCGTCGTCCGGGAGCGCAGGTGACCCGCCGGCGGGCGCTGCTCGCACCGGTGCTGCTCGTCGCGCTCGCCGCGCCAGAAGACGGCCATGGCGCGGCCCGGGCCCGCGTCGGCGGAACGCTCCGGGTGGCGCTGCTCCCGGAGGTGCGCGCGGACCGTGCCGGCGAGACGCCGGAGGGAGCGGTGGTGCGCGGGCTGCTCGCCTCGCCGCTGTGCCGTCTCGGCCCGGCGACGACGCCTCAGGACTCGCCGTTCGTCGGCTTCTCCCGGAGCGGGGACGCCCTCCTCCTGGCGCCGCGGCCCGGCGTTCGCTTTGCCTCGGGCACGGATCTGAGAGTCCAGGAGCTCGCGCGTTCCTTCCTCCGCGAGCTCGACCGGAGCCCCGTGGCCCGGGGCCTCCTCGCCCCGGTGCGCGAGGCGCGGGCGGCGCTGGAGCGCGCCGCCGCCGAGGGCGGGACGAGCCTCGCGCTCCCGCTCCTTCACCCCTGGCCGGACCTCGAGGCGTCGCTGTGCCATCCGGTCTTCACCCCCGCGCTCGGGGACAGCGCCGAGGGCATCGGCCCCTACCAGGCCGACGGGGCGGACCGGGGGCGCGCCTCGCCCACCTTCATCGAGGGCCGCCCGTTCCCCGACGCGCTGGCGCTGTCCACGCTGTCACGGCGGGCGGCGCAGCGGGCGCTGGAGTCGCGGTCGGCCCAGGTGCTGCTCGGCGATGGCGCGGAGCCGCCATCCACCGCGCTGTTCGCGACGTATCTGGTCTTCCGCGAGCCCGCCCGCGCGGTGGTGGCCGGTTTCCTCCCGCGGCTCGACCGTGCGGCGCTCGTCCGGAGCTTCGTCGGCGGCCACGCCCTACCCTTGCCCGGCCTGCTTCCTCCGACGCTCGGCGGACCCGACCGTCCGTCGCCCAGCGCCGCTGCCGCCCGGGGATCGGGGACGGCGGTGCTCCTCTACGCCGACCGGCCCGCGCAGCGCGCGGTGGCCGAGCGGCTGCAGATTCTCCTCCGCGATGCGGGCGTGCGGCTCACCCTTGCCCCGCGCAGTCCGGAGGCGCTCGACCGCGACTGGAGCGGCGGCCAGGGGGACCTCGCGCTCCGCTCGGTGCTTCTGCCGCCGCTTCCCGCGCCGGCGCTGGCGGTGGTGCTCGAGCTCTCCGGCGACGCGGCCGCCAGCCGGCGGGAGCTCGCGCCGCTGGGTGCGGTGGCCGATGCCCAGGAGCGTGCCGCGCGCGCCCGGGAGCGGGCGCTGCAGCTGGCCGGGACGCTCCCCGTCGTGCCCCTCTACGTCGAGGCCCTGCGCGCCCGGCTCGACCCGGCGCTGGTCGACGTGCGCCGCGACGGGTCCGGCCTCCTGGTCCTCGACGACGCCTGGTGGCCCTGACCATGCGCCTGCGGACGCTGCTCCTCCTCGCCTTCGCTCTCCTGGCGCTGCTGCCGCTGGCGGTGACCGTCCCGCTCGCCTCGCGGCGCGTCGAGGTGACCTTCGCCCGCGAGCTCGCGTCGCGCGCCGATGCGGCCGAGGCGCTCGCGGCCTCGGAGGTGGAGCGCCTCCGGTCGGAGGTCGAGGAGTCGGTCTCCGCCTGTGCGACCGATCCGGCCACCGAGTCCATCGCCCTGCAGATCGAGTCCGGGGTGCCCCCGGCCGCGGACGCGATGCGCGGGGTGGCCGAGGGCCGGCCCCTCACCTTGCTGACCCTCCGCGACGCCCAGGGCGTGAGCCGCTCCAGCGCCTTCCTCCCGGCGCGAGTCGGAGACGTGGAGCCGGGCCTCTCGGCGGTGCGGGCCGGAGAGGCGGCGGCGGTGGTGACGGCGGAGGTCCAGACGCCGGACGGGGTCCAGCTCCGGCCCGCGGTGGTGGCGGCACGGGCGGTGGAGGCCTCGCACGGGGCGGCCACACTGGTTGGTGGACGGATCCTCGACGACGCGTGGGTCGCGCGGCTGTCGAGGCTCACCGGCGCGCGCGCCGAGCTCGAGGGCTCCGGGCTCTCCACCGCCGCGGCCGGCACGGCGGAAGGACGGACGGTGCGCCGCTCGCTGCCCCTCGGCCCCGCGGTGCTCACCCTGGCGGTGGGGAGCGCGGCCGTCGACGAGGCCCGCGCCACCCTGCTCCGGGCGCTGCTCACCGCCGGAGGCCTGGGCCTCGGCCTCGCGCTGCTTGCGGGCGCGCTCTTCGCCCGGGGCATCACCCGCCCGGTGGAGGCCCTCACCGATGGCGTTCGCTCGGTCGCCGGCGGCGCGCTCGAGACCCGGGTGCCCGTGGCCGGCAGCGGCGAGGTCCGGGTGCTGGTCGACGCCTTCAACCGGATGGCCGAGGACCTGGGACACGCCACCCGTGCGCTCCGGACCGCCGAGCAGGCCGCAGCGTGGGAGGGCGTCGCGCGCAGCCTGGCCCACGAGCTGCGGAACCCGCTCACTCCCCTGCAGATGTCGCTGGAGACGCTGCTCGCCGCCCGGAAGGCCCGGGACCCGCGCTTCGAGGCGCTCTTCGTCGAGAGCGCCCCGGCGATGCTGGAGGAGGTCGAGCGGCTGCGGCGCACCATCGACGCGTTCGCCCGGTTCGCCCGCCTCCCCGCCGCCGTGCTCGAGCCGCTGGACTTGACCGCGTGGACCGAGCAGTCCGTGGGGCTCGCCGGCGCACGGCCCAACGTCTCGCTCCGCTGGGAGCCGGGACCGCCGCTCCCGGTCCGCGCCGATCGGGACCAGATGGCGCAGCTCCTCCACAATGTCCTCAAGAACGCCGAGGAGGCGATGCCCTCCGGCGGTCAGGCGACGGTGCGGACGCGCGCCGACGGAGACCGCGCGGTGCTGGAGGTGGAGGACACCGGGCCGGGCATCCCCGCCGGGGACCGGGCGAGGGTCCTCGAGCCGGGCGTCACCACCAAGGCGAGCGGAACGGGACTCGGGCTCGCGCTCGCCGCGCGCATCGCCCAGGGCCATGGCGGCACGCTCGAGGTGGACACCGCGCCTGGAGGCGGGGCGCTCCTGCGACTGCGGATTCCCCGGGACGCTGCCGCGGACGGCTGAAGGAGCTGTGGCCTATTCCCGGACCGGGGTGGCCTTGAGTGCTGCGCGGCCGTCCTTCACGTAGACCTGGAAGCGGACGGTGCGGCAGCCGTACTTCTGCACCAGCTGGTCGCGGTTCTTCCGCAGCTTGCCGGCGAACTTCTCGAAGGTGAGCCCGTCGCCGCTCTCGCCGCAGCGCTCGCGGACGGCGATGAACTCGTGGAAGACGTCCTGGAAGTGCACCTCGTCCGGAGCCACCGGCTTCGGAAGCGGCTGCGGGCGCGGCCCCGACATCCGGGTGGAGGCGAGCAGGTCGGGCGAGACGTCGGCCACCCGGGTGGCCTCGGGGATGGCGTTGGCCGCGGGTCCGAGCGCGGAGGCCGGGGGCAGGTTGAAGTCCGGCAGGTTGGGGATGGGGTAGGCGGTGGTGGGCTGATGGTCGTAGTCGAGTGGCGCGGGCTCGGGCGGCGGCGCCGGCCTCGGTGCGACCGGCCTCGGCGGGGTGGCCGGCGAGGGCGAGAGGCGCTGCGGCGGCGGGCGCACCGGCGGTGTCGGCTCCGGCGGGGGCGGCATCGCGTCCAGGAGGGCGGCCAGGTCCTCTCGAGGCGCCTCGCGCGGGGTCCGCGGCCCGGGCATCCCGTCGAGCGCGGTGAGCGGCTCGCGGGCCGTGGGCTCGTCGAGGGGTTCCACGGCCTCCGGCGGCGCGGGCGGCGGCTCGACGGTGCGCGCCTCCGGCTCCTCGAGCTCGATGGCGGTGCGCGACCGGGCGGGCGTGACCTTCTCCGGCGTGCGGGTGGGGGGGTCCGGGGCGCGGAACACCGGCGGCGGAGAGGCGCTCAGGCCGAAGAGGCCGCGCCGGCGGGTGCCAGGCTCGGTGTCCTCCTGGAGGTGGGTCCGGGCGCCGGGCGCGTCCTGTCCCATCCAGAACCAGAGCGCCGCGAGGCCCACGAGGAGGAAGGCCATGGCGCCGAGGCTGAAGCGCTGGGTGTCGGCAATCGCCGACATCGGCTGCTCGGTGCTGACCAGAGCCAGCACCTCCAGTGGCTGTCCCGGGACGCCCCGCCGCAGCGCGACCCGGAGCGCCGGATCCGGCCCGCTGGCGAAGAGGGGAAGGCGGAGCGGCCCGAACGAGCCGGCCGGCCCCCGCGCGACGACGGCGTGCTTGCCCACGGCGGTCTCGCGGAGGGCCTCGGCGAGCCGGCTCTTCTCCTGTCCGCCGCTG
>DASXGF010000250.1:0-6432 GCA_036489275.1 Myxococcaceae bacterium
CGGGCCGCGGAGATCAGCTTCGACACCCGCAGCTCCGCGCCACCGGCGAGCGCGATGAGCGAGAGGGCGAGGGCGTTGATCGGCGAGAGCTCCTCGACCGCCTGGTGATCCACCAGGTGGAGGACGTACGGCCCCGAGGCCATTCCGGCCAGGAGGTATGCCGTCAGGTGAGGAATCCCCAGGGGCTCGAGGAGGGTGGCCACCACCGTCCCCGCCAGCAGCAGAAAGCCCAGGGCGGCCAGGGCGTGGCTCCGGCCTCCCTCGTGGGTCGCGTGGGAGGCCAGGAGCATCAGCCCCACCAGGACGATGAGGAGCAAGAGCTCGACGCCGCGGTTCGCGCCCCTCCTCTGCTCGCCCGTGGAGCTCATGCCGTCGCCTCCACCACCGGCTGCGGCCCGGTGTCGGCGGTGGCCTCACCGGCCCGGCGCAGCGCCGCACGGAGCCCGGTCGGAGCGATGAGCTCGCCGAGCAGGGTGCACGCGGCAGCGGAGACGAGGACCGTCTCGCCGATCCGCCCCGGGAAGCGGAGGGCAAAGGCCAGACCGATGCTCATGCTGCTCGGGCCGCAGGCCATCAACCCCGGAACGAGCGGCGCTCCGGCCCGGCGAAGCGGAGGGCAGACCAGGGCGGCGCACCCGGCCACCAGCGCCTTGGCCACCAGCCTCGCCCCGAGCACGGTGGCGAGCACCGGAGCGAGGAAGGGGACCTGGCGCACGTCGATCGCCGCTCCGGCGAGCAGCAACGCCGGCAGCCGCAGCGGGACCTCGACGGGGAGCACCACCGCCCGGATGGCCTGACGGTGCTGGGAGACCGCCCCGAGGCCCAGGCCCATGCAGAAGGCGACGGTGAGCACCGCCAGGTCCGCCCGCACCGCGAGGCCGATCGCCACCATCGAGGTCCCGAAGAGCACCCCCCACAGCGAGCGGGAGCGGAATCGCCGCGACACGAGCAGCGCGGTCAGCAGGCCGATCGCCACCCCGAGGCCGATCTGTCCGCCCCAGAGAATGACCGGGTGGGTGGTCCAGCGCAGGCCGGCCGACGGCTGGAGGGTGAAGATGGCGCCGCAGAGGAGCAGGGGACCGAGGTCGTCGGCGTCGGAGATGTCGAGGAGGAGGTCGGTGACGGTCCCGCTCGCCTTCAGCCGGTCCACCACCCAGCGCACCGCGTGGCGGGTGGTCTCGGCGCACGCGGCTCCGACGCCGGCGGCCTCGATCCACGTATCGGTGTCCTGCAACCACGAGTCCCCGGTCGGTTGCAGACGGCGAAGCAGGGCGAAGACCGCCGCGGTCACGACGGACATCGTCAGGAGGCCGGCCAGGGTCCCCCCGACGCGCCGGACCCCCGAGATGCGCCGCCGCCCCTCCCAGCCGTAGTCGAGGCCGACGATGAGCGCGAGCCAGCCGAGCCCCACCTGGGCGAGCGGGGTGAAGACCTCGAGCAGCCCCGGGGTGACCACGCCGAGCACGGTGGGCCCGATCAGGAATCCGGCGAGCACCGGCTCCGATCCGGAGGCCAGGCCGTGGCGGGTCTGGCTCCGGCGCCCCATCAGCACGCTGCCGACGAAGGCCGCGGCGATGAGGCCCATCAGCGCCCAGAGGGCGTTCATCCCCGCACCTCGGGGACCCCGAGCGGGATGCGCGCGTCACGGAGCGCCCCGGCCACGCGCTGGCCCAGGTCGGGGTGGATCCCGGAGACCCTCCACCGGGCGCCGCGGGCATCGAGCGAGACGAGCTCCGCGCGGGCCCCGGAGGCGTGCGATCCGGCGGCCTCGAGCAGCACCGACTCGACCCGGGCCTGGTCTTCCGTGCCCGCGACGATCACCTCGAGGCTGAGGCGTGGGGTGCTGCCGAGCGCGCGGCTCGGGTGGAGGAAGGCGGCCAGGTGGGGAACTCGCAGCTCGGCGCCCTCGGCGTCCCGGAGCTCGACGCCGAGGAGCGTCACGGCGCGCACCTGACCCCGCCGACCGGCGAGCTCCACCATCTCTCCCGGGCGCACCGTCCGGCCGAGCAGCATGGGGAGGCCCACCGCCACCGAGGCGAGGACCGGGACCGCGGCGAGCGTCAGGGCGAGGAGCACCGCCGTTCCCAGGCGGGAGAGGGCTCCGGTGTCCTCGCCGGTGATGAGCGGAGCGGCGAAGAGCAGGGCGAGGACGACGATCGCCGCCCGCAGGAGCTTCCCCACCGGGACCGCCAGCTCGGCGGAGATCCACCGGACGTGCGTCTCCCCCCGGCCGATGCTCTCGAAGAAGAGGCGCAGGGTCCGGACGACGAGCGCGACGGCCAGGGCAAAGAGCGTCGCCACCGCCAGCATCGGCAGCGCACCGCCGGCGCGGCCGAGGATCGCCGCCGCGGGATGGAGCACCGAGCCGGTGAGACGCGAGCCGTACTCGCGGGTGGGGGTGAAGAGGGAGAGGACGAAGAGCACCCAGACGTAGAGGACGATGATCTGGACGACGCGCGTGCCGACGAGCAGGCCCAGCCGCACCGCACCCCGCACTGCGCGCCGGCTGGCGACCTCCACCCTCCCGAGCTTGAGGGCCGGCACCCGCTCGCGATCGGCGAGGACCGTCTCCTGGAGCTGGGCCCCGAGGCGCCCCACCAGGCGCAGCGCCAGGAAGGCGAGCAGGCTGATGAACACCGCGAGCGAGACGGAGAAGACCGCGTCCTGGATCTGGAGCCGACGCCGCTCGGCCTTCAGCGCGGCATCGAGGCGCTGCGCTGCCACGGCGGCGTAGAGCGTCAGGTCAGTGGTGCCGACCGCGCGCGCGTCGTCGGCGGTGAGCTCGACGACGGGCGTGTCGCCCACGAGCAACGCCACGGCATCGTCCCGTGGCTCGACCTTCACCACGTCGGGCCCGGGGAGCTCGAGCACGTGGGTGAGGGTCTCGGTGGCGTCGCGGCCACGGACCTGCGCCGAGCGCTCGCCGCGCGGGACCCGGAGCTCGAGGACGGTGTGCTCCCGGATGCGGACGACGCCGTGCGGAGCCTCCCCGGCCTTCTCCTCGGGAGCGGCCGTCGCCACGCCGGCCAGCAGCACGAACAACGCCAGCGCGGAGTCGCGGGACTTCACGGTGGGCGCGAGCGTTCTCGTGGCCGGGCCCGGGGTCAAGCGCCATCGACGGGACGTCCGGCCGCTCCCCCCGGCCGGCCCGGGTGCCTAGGTTGCAGCGGATGGTGGATGGATTCCGTCGGTTCGCGAACACCGCGTCGCGGGGGCTCGGGACGCCGTCTGCCTTCGCGCTCGCCGTCGGGGTGGTGGTGGTCTGGGCGGTGACCGGGCCGCTGTTCCACTTCAGCGACTCGTGGCAGCTGGTCATCAACACCGGGACGACGGTGGTGACCTTCCTGATGGTCTTTCTCATCCAGGCCACGCAGAACCGGGATGCGACTGCCCTCCACCTCAAGCTCGACGAGCTCATCCGGAGCACCCGCGAGGCCCGGAACACCTTCGCCGCCCTGGAGGACGCCTCCGACGAAGAGCTGAGGGGCTTCCAGGACGAGTTCAAGAAGCTCCGGGACCAGGGGCACAGCGAGACCGCGGCGGCGGTCCAGGCCCGCGAACGTCGGCTGAAGGGCTCCAAGGGCTGACCCGTACGGGGAGTGCGTGGGAACCCCCGGAGGGGGGGCGCACCATGCCCTCGAACCCCGGATGGAGGTGAAGGCCATGGCGTCTCGTCGCGGCCTGGCAGCGTTCGAACCCGGGCTGTGGGCGCACTACGCGGCGGCAATCGTCGCGGCCTGGTTCTTCATGTCCTCGCTCGTGTGGCACGACGGGCGCCTGCTGCGGAGCCTGGACTGGATCCTCGGGCTGCTCGCGGTGGGGGCGTCGGTGTGGGCGCTCCGCGAGTCCCGGCGCCACTGGTGGATCTCGGGGCTCGGCGCGGTGATCCTGCTCCTGGGCGCCGTCTCGCCGCACACGCGAGAGCTGAGCGCGTGGAACGAGCGCATCGTCGGAACCGTGCTCGTCCTGCTCGGCCTCGTCGCCGGCGGGCAGCTCCCGCCCGAGGACACCTGACCCGGCCGTCTGCCGGGTAGGAGACAAGGGACCCGAGGGCCGACCCGCCCGGGAGGTGCTTGGGAGCCCAAGGAGTGGCAACATACCGTTCGTCGGAGGTCTGCCGATGACGACGACGGAACACGGGCTCCGGGCGTTCGAACCCGGGTTGTGCGCGCGCTACACGACCATGCTCCTCGGGGCGTGGTTCTTCATGTCCGGGCTCATCTGGCGACACCTGGTCGCGATCGGGAGCCTGGACTGGATGCTGGGGCTTCTGATCGTGGCGCTGTCGGTGATGGCCCTCCGCCAGCCGCGGCTTCGCTGGGGGATCTCCGCCATCGGCGCGTGGATCCTGATCCAGAGCGCGCTGCTGCCGCACCTCCGCGAGGGGACGGTGTGGAACGAGCGGGTGGTGGGCGTGCTGGTGCTGCTGCTCGGTCTGGTGGGTGGCGGGCAGCTCCCGTCCGAGGACACCTGAGCGTCGCGGGCTAGAGGCGGACGCTCACCGTTCCGCGGAACTGGATGGGCTCGGAGGGGTGCACCATGTAGCCCCACAGCCCCTCGGGCGGTTCGTTCCGGAGCCGCGACCGGTAGTAGTAGGTGACGTCGTTTGCTTTGAGATTCAGCAGGTTCAGGACCTCCAGCGTCAGCGTGACGTTCTTCGTCAGCTCGTACGAGAGTCGCGCATTGAGGAGCGTGCTCGAGCTCGACGTGATGGGTGTTCCGTTGGCCGGTCCGCCGGTTCCTCCGCACGTTCCCTCGGTGCAGAGCACTCTCGGCCCGAAGTAACGAACGAAGAGGCTCGCGGAAAACGGACCGAGCCGGCGGAGGGTGACGCCCCCCGCGACGGTCCAGGCGATCGCCTCGGGCACGGGTTGCCCCGCGAGCTCACCCGTGGTCGGGTCGTCCGCGGTGAAGACGGCCTCGGACCAGGCGACGTTCAGGTCGAACAGCAGCCAGGGCAGGGGCTGGTAGCTGTTCGCCCACTCCACGCCGAAGCGACGCGTCGGAGCCGAGGGACTGGTGGTCCCTGCGTCGGCGTCCCAGACCAGCTCCGAGTCGAGATGGAGGACCCAGAGGGCCACAGAGCTCTGGAGGTGAGGAACGATCTCCGTCCTGACCCCGACCTCTGCCCCGATGGACTTCGGCAAGGCGGTCACCCGCGGGATGGGCTGGCCGGTCGCGGCGTCCACGGTTGCCGTGATTCCGCGCGCGTCGTTGGAGTGGAACCCCTCCCCGAAGTTGAGGAAGAGCTCGGTCCGCGCCCACGGACCGAAGGTCAGCGTGGCCTTGGGCAGCAGCAGCCCCGCGCTGCTCGTCCCCGAGTTCAGCGGATTGTTGGCCTTCACGTCGAAGTAGTAGGCCGCTCCGCGCAGACCGAGGATGACCCGGAACCAGGGAGTGATCCGGGCTCCGACCTGGCCCCAGAGCGCGCCGCTGGCCTGGAACACCTTGTCCAGGCTCAGCGTCGAGAGGCGCTTCCGGTCGACGGTGGAGAACAGACCGATCGGATCGATCTGATCGAAGCGGGCCTCCCAGCCAGCCTCCCAGGACACATCCATGCCGGCGATCGACGAGTTCCAGACCCAGCGGCCGGAGGTTCCCTCGAACCACCGGCGCTCCATCTGCTCCAACTGGTCTCCGTTGACCGGGTCGGAGAGGAAGTAGGTGAAGTTGGAGAAGAGATCGAGCCCGTCGTTGACGGCGTACACGTGGGCGCTCAGTCGGCCCCCGGCCGCGTCGCCTTCCCAGCCTGCGGAGAGGTTGAAGCGGTGCGACCAGCCGCCGTCCGATGGGCTCAAGGACCCGAAATATCCAACCTCGCCCGAGTCGATGGCGCGCTGGGGCACCTGGTTCGTCGCGTTCCACTGGCCCCAGTACCCCGTCCCGAAGAGGGTGAGGGTTCCGTTCCCCAGAGGCCGCGTCCATCGCAGCACCCCGTTGACCTTCCAGAAGGCCTCGGGGACCTCCCAGGGGCCGTTCTGATGCTCGCCCTCGAGGGCGAAGAGGAGCCTCCCACCGCCGACCTCGGGTGACGCCGCCACCAGACCCCGGCCGTACGCGTAGGAGCCATAGGTTCCGAGCAAGAGCGTCCGGGGGAGCTCGCTGGCGTAGTAGATCCTCGCCGCGCCGGCGGAGGAAAAGTCGCCGTTCTCGGCGTAGTACGGACCTTTCCAGTAGTCCGCGCGAGAGATCAGCTCCGGGATGAGCCAGTTGAGATCCATGTAGCCCTGGCCGTGGGCGTGGGTCGGAAGGTTCACGGGAATTCCCTCGACGTAGGTCGCGAAGTCCGTGCCGTGGTCGAGGTTGAAGCCGCGCAGGAAGAACTGGTTGGCCTTTCCCGCTCCGCTGTGCTGCGTGACGATCAGCCCGGGAACGAGCTCCAGGACTTCTCCTGGACGCTGCAGTGGACGATCCTCGATGAGCTCGCGGGTG
>DASXGF010000268.1:0-5412 GCA_036489275.1 Myxococcaceae bacterium
CGGCCGACCTGGCCGGGCACCGTGTAGACGTCCGCCGCGATGACGTATGGCTCGACCTTGTAGGTCGCGACCTCGGCAGGAGTCCGGGCGTGCATCAAAGGATTCAGCATCTGGAACAGCGCGAAGGCACGGTCGCCGTCTCCGGACAGCGCCCTGGCCAGAACCACCCAGGTCGCGGCGTGGGTGTACTGGGCGCCGTTCTCGCGCACGCCTGCAAGGTATCCCTGGATGTATCCAGGGTCGTGTGAAGGGTGTTCGAAGGGCGGAGTGAGCAACTTGACCAGGCGCGCCTCCTCGTCGACGAGGTGCTGCTCCAGCGACGCCATCGCCTGGGCGCGGTGGTCCGGGTTGGATGCTCCCGAGATCACGCTCCAGCTCTGGGCGATCGAGTCGATGCGACACTCGGCGTTCGCCGCCGAGCCGAGCGGCGTTCCGTCATCGAAGAAGGCCCTCCGGTACCAGGCTCCGTCCCACCCCTGGTTCTCGGCGGCTCTGGCGTAGGCGTCTGCCCGCTCGCGGAAGTCCGCGGAAACCACCGAGTCGCCGCGGAGGTCCGCGATGCGGGCAAATCCCCGGAGCGCGGAGATGAGGAACCACGCGAGCCAGACGCTCTCGCCACGGCCGTCGAGACCGACGCGATCCATTCCGTCGTTCCAGTCGCCGCCGCCGATGAGCGGAAGTCCGTGCCCGCCAACCGTGGATGCATGGCGAAGCGCCCGGAGGCAGTGCTCGTAGAGACTGGCCGAGTCCCGGGAGGTCGCAGGAATCGCGTAGACGTCGTGCTCCTCGGGACGCAGCCCGCGCATCTCCAGGAAGGGAACCGACGTGTCCAGCACCGCGGCGTCTCCGGTCACCCGAAGGTAGTGGTCGACGGCGAAGGGGAGCCAGGCCAGGTCGTCCGAGATGCGCGTCCGGACACCGCTCCCGCTCTCCGGGTGCCACCAGTGCTGGACGTCCGCTTCGACGAACTGACGGGCGGCCGAGCGGAGGAGGTGCTCCCGGGCGAGCGTCGGTTCGGCATACACCAGGGCCATCGAATCCTGGAGCTGATCGCGGAAGCCGTACGCGCCGCTGCTCTGATACAGCCCTGACCGGCCCCACATCCGACAGGAGAGTGACTGGTACAGGAGCCAGTGGTTCATCATCGCGTCGAAGGCGGGCTCCGGTGTCTGGACCCTGAGGATCGATAGACGCTCCCGCCAGGCGCCCACTGTTCGCCCAGCCGAGGCGCTGCCCTGTCCTTGATCCCGATGCGCATCGAGCCCGGCCAGAGCCTCCGCCCGTGACGCTCCCGCACCGAGCACGACGGTGACCTCCTGCGCCTCGCCTGGAGCGATGTCCACTGTGCACTGCAACGCCGCACACGGGTCGAGGCCCGCTCCGCTCCGTCCCGACAGGGCTCTGCCGCCGAGCGCTGCGGGTTCACCGAGGTGGCCGTGGCGCCCGAGGAATTCCCGGCGATCTGCCGTGTAGCGCTCGACGCGCGGGGTCAGGGCACAGAACGCGAACCAGGACCCGAACGGGGCGTGAAAGGTATTCCTCGCGAGGATCGCCCCGCGCGCCAGGTCGAACTCGGTGGAGATCTGGTGCTGCGTGTGCTCGCGCTCGGAGCCGAGGACCCATTCGACATACGCCGTCACCCGGACCTGGCGGGTGACGGAGCCGTGGTTGACGATCCGGAGCCGAGACAGGCGGATGGGTGCGCCGTCCGCGAGGCCGACGGTGAGCGTGGTCTCCAGATCTCCGTGCTGGTGCACGAAGCAGGAGCTGCCGGCGGAGTGGCGCACGGTGAACGGAGAAGGATGAGGGATGGGGGCGGGCGTGGCGCTCCAGAGCTCGCCGGTCGCGACGTCCTCCAGGTACACGACGTCCCCGATCGGATCGCTGATCGGATCGTTGTGCCAGGGAGTCAGACGGAAGAAATAGCTGCTCCCCGCCCAGCTGAACCCGCTCCCGCGCTCCGTCATCAGAATTCCACCGTGCTCGTTGGCGATCACGTTGGCCCAGGGCGCGGGCGGGAGCTTCCCGCTGTCGATCCGGATCTCGTAGCTGCCGTCCGGCGCCAGGCCGCCGAGACCGTTGTCGAGCAGGAGGCCGGCGCTGCCCGTGGCCGGAGCCGGGCCGGGCGCGGGCGCAGGAGGCCTGGCCGGATCGGGGGCCCTCTGCGGAGCGGGGACGCGGAGCCGCTCCACGAGCCCGGCGACGGTGCGGAGCAGCCCACGGGGGCCGGGCCGCGTCTCCTCGACACGCTCCGCGGATGGGGCGAGCGCGGCGAGAATGCGCTCGAGGGAACGTCCGTCGCACGGAATGTGGACCCGCGCGGTGGCCCGCAGCATCCGCAGCTCCGCCGCGCTCAGGAGCGCCTGGCGCCGCAGGAAGATGCCTCCCGGGCGATCGGTCAGGCCCGCCGCGCCCGTGGCGCCCACCTCGGCGGTGATGCGGTCCCCGAGTTCCTGCACGTAGCTCGGCGCCCGCACGTCGAGCACCACGAGGTCGACGGTCATCCCCCGCCGCCGCCAGTACTGGTGCGCGACGAGAAGCTGCCGCAGCGTCGGGAGCCCGTCGATCGAGTCGATGGTGGCGAGGAGGATGGGCCAGTCCCCCGAGATGCCCGCGCCCCACAGCATCTCCTGCGTCCCCTCGCTGGCCCGGAGCTCGGGCTCGGGCGCCCGCAGCCGCTGGTCGGAGAAGAACAGGTGTCCCGCGAGTTGCTGGAACGCGTCGGCGCTGTGCGAGGAGGTCCGGAGCTCGCGGAGCTCGATCTGGGCGACGTTCCAGGCGAGGTCGAGGGCTCGCTGGGCCGACTGCGGGTCCTTGTAGCGGTCGGCGAGCTCGAAGGCGCGCTCGCGCGAGGCAGCGACCAGGGTGGTGAAGGCGACGGTGCTCGAGCGGCCGGGCTGGAGACTCACCTTGACCCGGATCGCGAAGATGGGGTCGATGACCGCGCCGGTCGTCCCGCTCAGCTCTGCCCCTGGGTCGAGCGCGGCCGGAGCCCGCGTCGAACGCCCGCGCCCGATGAAGCGGCTGCGGTCCGACTCGTAGGAGACGGGCTCGAGAACGTCGTCTCCCACCGCCACGACGTGCATGCACCACAGCCGCCGTTCGGTCGACGTCCGCGGCCGCCGCGTCGCCATCATCGCCGAGCACCAGGGGTGCCATTCGGTCTCGACGAAGAGCTTGCCGAATGCGGGATGTGCTCGGTCGGACTCGGGCGAGGCGAGAACCGGTTCACCGTAGCTGGTGAGCTCGAGCTCGCACGGGGCGAGCCCGTTGTTGGTCACCGTGATGCGACGCACCTCTGCGCCGTCGTCGGGAGCGACGGTGATCTCTTCCCGGGTCTCGATCGCCCCGTCGGTCCGGTGGAAGACGACCCGGTCGGTGGCGAGCATCACGTGGTACGCGTCGGCCGGAGCACAGACCGGCTGATGCCCCGCGGACCAGACCCGCCCGCTGCCCACGTCCTTGAGGTAGCAAAATTGCCCGGTGGCCTCGGAGGTACCGTCGGCGCGCCAGCGCGTGACCGCCAGGGTCTCGAAGCGGCTGTAGCCCGAGCCACCGTTGGTGACCATGATCGTGTACGGAAGTCGTCCCAGGAGCGCCACCGCCGGCTGGGGCGTGTGAGCGGTGTCGAACTCCCGCACCGCCGGACGTTCCAGGTTGGGATCGGGAAGCGACGCTCCGGGGTGGACGTCCTGAGGCTTCTGGAGCACCAGCCGCCGCGGGATGCGCTCGTAGAGGAGAAGCTCGGCCGCTCGCACGAGCGGGTCTCCGTGGAAGCGGTCGTGCCAGAGGTGGCCCCGCAGCACATTGGTCAGCGCGACGAGCCCCATGCCCAGGTGATGCGCCATGTAGGTATCGACCACTGCCCAGCGCTGGCCGGGCGAGGGCCGGGTGTAGTCGAGCGCGTCCCGGAAGCCCCACGGCCCCAGGGCACCGCGCTTCGCCAGGAGACCGAGGTTGGCCAGCGCTCGGGTCGGGTCGACCATCGCCGCGAGGGCGGAGGCGTAAGGAGCGACGACGAGATCGGCATCGAGCCCACGCTTCAACGCCAGATCCGGAACTCCGAACGTGCGGTACTGGTAGGTCTGGAAGCGATCGCGCAGGTTGTACGCGCTCTCGCTGATGCCCCACGGCACACCGCGTGCCGCACCGAAGGCAATCTGGCGATGGACGGCACCTCGCGAGGCCTGATGTAGCAGGGTGAGCGGAAAGGTTCGCATCACCAGGTTGGGCATCAGGTACTCGAACATCGTCCCGCTCCACGACATCAGAGCGGTCTCTCCGGCGGCGCGGGTCAGCTCGCGTCCGAGATGGAACCAGTGGTCCACCGGCACGTCGTTCTTCGCGATGGCGACGAAGCTGGCGAGACGCGCCTCGGAGGCCAGCAGGTCGTAGTGAGAGGTGTCGAGTGTGTGGCTGGTCGGTTGATAACCGATGGCGAAGAGCGCGCGCTGCGGGTCGTAGAGGAAGCCGAAGTCCATCTCGGCGACGTATCGGGCGGCCTCCACCGCCAGAGCCTCGAGCCGGGCGATCAGCTCCGCAGCGGCAGGAGAGGCGAGCGCGCGCTCGCGGAGCGAGGGAAAGCCTGGCGCGGTGGCTCCGCGCCGGCTCGGGATGGTGAACACCGGAACGCCGGCGATCGTCTCCCGGTGCCTGGTGAGCAGCGCGAGTGCCCAGGCGAGCCACTCGTTGGAATCCTGGATGCTCCGGTCGGTCCGGCGACCGCCAGAGAGTGTTCGGTCCGCTGCCTGGAGCAGCTCCACGACCGAGTCGATGGCGGCCGATGGATCCTGACGGGACTCGGCCGCCGCGACCGCCGCGCGTACACGCTGGATGCCGGCGGGGCTGCGCCCCTCTGCCTCGATAGCCTCGACCGCCAGGCTGAGCGCCGCGTCGACCGCTCGCCAGACGCGCCGGTCCGACACGGGTGCATCGGGCAGCGTCAGGCAGGCTTGACGCAGCGCCAGCAGGTGCCCCGCGAGGTTCCCGCTGTCGACCGTGGAGACGTACCCCGGCGCGAGATCGTCCAGGGATCCGAGATCGTACCAGTTGTAGAAGTGCCCGCGGAACCGGCGCAGCTTGCGCATGGTTCCGAAGATGCGTTCGAGCATGGCGACCAGGGCGTCGACTTCCAGGAAGCCGAGGTCGTAGGCGCTGGTCGTCGCCAGGAGCTGCAGGCCGATGTTCGTCGGAGAGGTACGCATCGCAACGACTCGCTCCGGCGTCTCCTGAACGTTGTCCGGGGCCAGCCAGTGGGTCTCCGCCGAAACGAATCGCTCGAAGTACCTCCAGTGCAGCAGGGCGTAGCGGAGCGTGTCCGAGCGAACCCTGACCGACAGTCGGCGCTCCCGCCGGTCCGGTGACGCATCCAGCGCGTCGGCGAGAGCGGGCGCGGCGAGCCACAGGACGACC
>DASXGF010000359.1:0-5046 GCA_036489275.1 Myxococcaceae bacterium
CGCGCGTCGTTGATTCGTGAATCAGCGCGTTCCCCCGAGGAGGCGGACACCATGTCGGACACCCCCAAGACCATCCTGGAGCAGTCGATCCCCGAGCTCCTGTCGGCGAAGCCCGATCTGGCGAAGGAGCTGAACGCGGTCATTCACTTCGTCATCACCGGCGACCAGGGCGGGACCTGGACGCTGGACACGACGAAGGGCTCGGACTGGGTGAAGAGCGGAGCGGAAGGAACGCCGAAGATGACGGTCACCGTGAGCGACCAGGACTTCGTGAAGATCCGCAACAAGCAGCTCAATGCCCAGATGGCGGCGATGCAGGGGAAGCTGAAGTTCAAGCCCATGGACATGGGTCTGGCGATGAAGCTCGGGAAGCTGCTGACCTGAGCGCGCCGACCCAGGCCGCCTCTCCCGGAGCGCCGCTCGCCGGTGTGCGGGTACTGGACCTGACGCGTCTGGCGCCAGGGCCGTACGCGACGCTCGTCCTGGCGGACCTCGGGGCGGAGGTGGTGAAGCTCGAGCCGCCCGAGGGCGATGGCACCCGGGGGATGCCGCCGGGCGGAGAGGGCGAGCTGTTCGCGGCCCTCAATCGAGGCAAGCGCTCGCTGGTGCTCAATCTGAAGGCTCCCGGAGCGAGCGAGGCGGTGCGGCGGGTGCTCGCCCGGTGCGACGTGCTGGTGGACGGCTTCCGGCCCGGGGTGATGGACCGGCTGGGGCTCGGACACGCGGCGCTGCAGGAGGCCTTTCCTCGCCTCGTGATCTGCGCGCTGACCGGGTTCGGGCAGACGGGGCCGGACCGGAGCCGCGCCGGGCATGACCTCGGGTACGTGGCGCGGGCGGGGCTCCTGTCGATGGGCGGGCGCGACGGCGAGCCCGCGTTCCCTGGTGTCCAGGTGGCGGACATCGGCAGCGCGTGGGTGGCGGTGAGCGGGATCCTGGCGGCGCTGCTCGCGCGGGCGACCACGGGTCGCGGGCGCCTCGTCGACGTGTCGCTCGTCGAGTCGGCGACGTCGTTCGGCGCGCTCCACCTCGGACCGGCGCTGCTGGGGATGCCGGTGCCGCCGGCGGGGCAGGGCGTGCTCGACGGTGGGCTTCCCTCGTACGGCCTCTACCGGACAGGGGACGGGCGGTGGCTGGCGGTGGCCGCGCTGGAGCCGAAGTTCTTCGGAGCGCTGTGCGAGCGCCTCGGGCTCGGAGACCTGACGGCCGAGGCGTACGGTGGCGGCGAGGGGGCGGAGCGGGTGCGGGCGCTGCTCGCGCGGACCTTCGCCGGCGCTCCGCTCGCGACGTGGCGAGAGCGGCTCGCGGGTCTGGACGCGTGCGTGGAGCCGGTGCTGCTTCCGGACGAGGTGTGCCGGGACGCGCATCTCGTCGACCGGGGCCTGTTCCCCCGCCCGGGCGTGCTGGCCACCCCGCTGCGCCTGGGTCCGCCGACGCTGGCGCCCGCTCCCGCGCTCGGGGAGCACACCCGGGACGTGCTGGCCGAGGCGGGCCTCTCGGCCCCGGAAATTGACGCCCTCGTCTCCTGACCCGTCCGCGAACCCGGACTCACCGTCCATTTTCGATGTCTCAGAGAACTCGTTTGGTCCCTCGGACGACCTCGCCCGGACGTCGCCGAAAGCGCCGGACCGATCGGCAGCAAGCCGTGGCTCGCTCCCCGGATTGCGAGGCACGCGCGAGCGTGCAGTCGGTAAACCCTAGTGATTCCAAATAGTTGTCTGTAAAAACGAGTTCTCTGAGACAACGAACGGGCGCTCTTGCGCAGACGAACGCCCTATCATTGACTCGGAAATCAATCCGTGGAGGTCCGGGTGTCGACGAACCAGAGTCCATTCACCGAAGAGCACGGCGCCTTTCGAAGGAGCGTGCGGGCATGGGTGGAGAAGGAGCTCGCGCCGCATGCACTGGAGTGGGATCGCGCCGGCATCTTTCCCCGCGAGGTCTTCAAGCGCGCCGGCGAGCTCGGGTTCCTCGGCGCCCACCACGACCCCGCGTGGGGCGGCGCCGGTGGCGACTACTGGTTCGTGGTCGCGTTCACCGAGGAGCTCGCCCGGAGCCGCAACGCCGGCGTGAACATGGCCCTGCTCGTCCAGGCGCAGATCGCCACGCCTGTGATCGGCGTCCTCGGCACCGACGAGCAGAAGCGAGAGTTCCTCGCCCCGGCGCTCGCCGGTGAGCGCATCGGGGCGCTCGGCATCAGCGAGCCGGGCTGCGGCTCGGACGTCGCGAACATCCGCACCACCGCGCGCCGGGTCGGCGACGAGTACGTGATCAACGGCAGCAAGATGTGGATCACCAATGGGACCCGGGCTGACTTCATCACCCTCGCCGTGCGGACCGGCGGACCGGGCTACGAGGGCATCTCGCTGGTCACCTTCCCGACGGACGTCCGCGGGTTCAGCGTGAGCAAGAAGCTCGACAAGGTCGGGAACCTCTCCAGCGACACCGCGGTGCTCTACTTCGAGGACTGCCGCATCCCGGCCCGGTACCTCCTGGGGGAGGAGAACGGCGGCTTCGCCCACATCATGATCAACTTCCAGGGCGAGCGACTCGTCGCGGCGCTCATCGCGGTCTCCGGGATGGAGCTGATGCTCCAGGACGCCATCCACTACGCCCGCGAGCGTCAAGCGTTCGGCAGACCCCTGATTGGCTTCCAGGTCTGGCGCCACCGGTTCGCCGAGCACCTGGCCTCGGTCGAGGCCGCGAAGCGCCTCACCTACCACGCGACCGCGCTGTTCGACGCCGCACTCGACCCGGTGAAGGAGATCAGCATGGCGAAGCTCTTCGCCGGCGACCTCGCCCAGCGCGTCGCCTACGACTGCCAACAAATCTACGGCGGGATGGGTTACGTCGACGAGACGGCGGTGGCCCGGGCCTGGCGCGACGTCCGCCTCATCACCATCGGTGGTGGCACGAGCGAGATCATGAAGGAGATCATCGTCAAGCTCGAGGGGCTGTAGCGCCGCTGACGGCAGGCGCAGCTAGCGGCGGAAGAGCGCGTCGGCCGCTTCCCGGGCGGCCCGGAGCGGATCTTCATCGGTGAGTCCGCCGTCTCCGAGCTGAAAGAACTCGCAGAAGTTCGCCTGGTCCTTGTCCGACGGCACCTCGGCGAAGGGCTCCTTGCAGGCCTTGGCGACGGCCGGGTCGAAGTGCCGGCACTGACGGCAGGCGTGAAGGTCGTGTTCGCAGTGCGGACAGGTGTCCCTACGGCCCACCGCGTTTCCGACGACCTCCAGGTGACTGCCGCACCAGGCGCACCCCGGCATGGACCGGAGTTTACGTCAGGTCGCGTGTGACCCGCGCTCCGGGCCCGGCTCGGCCATTCTCAGATCGGCGTGGAGGCGCCCCAGCATCCAGAGGAGCCACACGGCGAAGAGGCCGCCGAACGTTCCCAGCGCCCCTGCGAGCTGCAGGCGCTGCCAGGACTGGACGCGTGAGACCACCTCGCGCCGCTGCTGGAAGGTGTCCAGCTGCCGGTCCGCAAACTGGCCGTCGAACGAGCTGGCGAAGGCGTCCGCATGGGCCCGGGAGCGGACGAGAAGCGCGTCGGACTCGCGGCGGAGCGGCTGCATCCGCACGGTAGACACGGCGGCCGCCGCGATCGATAGCAGCGTCCACAAGGACGCCAGGAGCACGCCCCGGGTTCTCATCGCACCTCTCCTGCGAATGGTATGGAGAGAGTCCGACGCATGGGCAAGCCGTACCGACCGAAAGATCACTACTTCCAACGCGCCAAGCAGCGGGGATTCCGGGCTCGGAGCGCGTTCAAGCTCGAGGAGCTCGTGGAGCGCTTCGGGCTAGTGCGCTCGGGGGGGCATGTCCTGGATCTCGGTGCCGCCCCGGGAGGATTCCTCCAGGTCGTCGCGAAGGCCGTGGGGCCGTCGGGACTCGCGGTCGGCGTGGACCTCGTCCCATTGCGGCCCTTCAGCGAGGCCTGGGTTCGCACGGCGGTGGTGGACGTGCTCGCGGACGACGCACGCGCGCGGGTGGAGGCCGTCGCGGAGGGTCCGTACGACGCCGTGCTGTCGGACATGGCTCCGAAGACCACGGGCGTTCGTGCGACGGATGAGGCGCGCTCGCTCCGGCTGGCCGAGCGGGCCCTCGAGCTGGCGCAGGCGCTGGGCAAGCCCGGCTCGAGCTTCGTCACCAAGCTCTTCATGGGCGGTGACTTCGAGACCTTTCGCGCACGCCTCAGGGACGTCTACCGCGAGGTGAAAGTGGTGAGGCCCGAAGCCACACGGTCATCGAGCGTCGAGATCTACCTGGTCGGCCTAGGACTCCGCCCAGCGTCGCCCTGAGCTCGTCGCCAGCGCGCAAGGGACCCATCTCCTGCTGGTGAAACGGCGAGGTCCCCCTGCCAATCAAGCAGGCAGCCAGGCGGATTCAGCGGCGTAAACGAGTTCTCTGAGACGTTCCCCCCTCGTAACCTCTCGAAATCTCAGCTCCGAAGGGTCGCAACGAGTTCTCTGAGACGTCGTCCGGGAGGCCAGACGCGGTCTCTGGGACGTTCCTGACGGAGTGCTCAGCGCACCGTGAGCCGGGCTGCCCGGAGCTTTCCGACCTGGACCAGGTGGGTACCGGGGGCGAGCTCGGCCTTGGGGTCCGAGACGCGCTCCCCGTCCACACGGACCGCGCCCTGGGCGATGAGCCGCCGGCCCTCCGAGGTCGAGGCCACCAGCTGCGCATCCACCATCGCCCGCAGGAGCGGCACGGCCACCCCCCCCGTCCCGACCTCCTTCTCGGGGAACTGGTCCGGGTCGATCTCGCGGCGCGAGAACCGCCGCTCGAATTCCTCCGCCGCGCGGGTCCCCGCCTCCTCCCCGTGGAACCGGGCCACCATCTCCCGCGCGAAGGCCACCTTCACGTCCTTCGGGTGGAGCTCTCCACGCGCGACCCGCTCGCGGTCCGCCCGGATGGCCTCCAGCGGCCGCCCCGAGAGCAGCTCGGCATAGCGCCACATCAGGTCGTCCGAGATGCTCATCAGCTTCCCGAACATCTCGGACGGCGGCTCGGCGACACCGACGTAGTTGTCCAGCGACTTGGACATCT
>DASXGF010000428.1:0-1793 GCA_036489275.1 Myxococcaceae bacterium
GGAGCAATAGATCGACGTCGCGGGAACCGATGCCGCGAGCTGTCCGGGACGGGGGCGGATTCCCGTCCCGGACGGTGTCGGCCTGACCCACCGGGGTCGAAGGCCGCGGCTCAGCAACAGACCCGTCGCCTAACGTGCGGATTCTCCCCACTCGTACCCGCTGAGGAGGTCCCATGGTCAGGCTCACGTGCCTGCTCCGGCGCAAGGCCGGCCTCACGCCCGCCGAATTCCACGCGCATTGGCGCGACGTGCACGGCCCGCTCATCGTGGGAAGCCGGAGTGGCTCGCACGTGCTGCGCTACGAGCAGCATCCGCGGCCGCTCGACGACTACGACGGCGACGACGACACCGGGTACGACGGGGTCACGGTGCAGTGGTTCTCATCCATGGACGAGTACCGGGCCCACATGGCGGAGCCCGACTTCGCGGAGATATGGAAGGACATAGAGCGCTTCCTCGACACGGGCCGCCTGGACTTCATCGTGACCGAGCACCCTCGCCTCGTCATGGGCGAAAAAGGCTCATTCCCCTTGGCCTGAAGAGGGCGACGGCGGCTCGAGCGGTCCTAGCGCAGTGAGGTTCGGCGCCGCCGGCGCCGGCAGAGGAGGGGGCGAGGGCGGAGGCAGCGCGGGGTGGGAGTCGGGAGAGGCGTGGGCTGGCGGCGGCGGCGAGGGGACGGCGCGCAGCGTTCGGCGGGCCGGCGGCTGGGCCGCCACCGAGTCGGCCCGGCGTTCCTCCATGAGCTCGACGAGCTCGTCCCAGGCGCCTCCGGTCACACGCTTGGTCATTTTGGGCAGCCGGGCCAGGAGCCGACGCTCGGACCGGTGGTCGCGCTCGGCCAGCGCACCCATGACGAAGACCGTGGCGGGCGGAAGGTGTGCTTCACCCGTGGCGAGCTCGGCCAGCCGCGTCGACGCGACCTCGGCGTCCTGCAGCAGCCCCAGCTCGTCCTGCAGCGCCGTCAGCCGGCGCACGTAGCGCGCCGTCCCGCCGTCGTAGACGTCGGCGCTGAACTCGAGCGAGTAGCGCAGGCGCTTGCAGCGGATGCGCAGGCGGTGGAAGTCGGACACCACGCCGGAGCGCCGAGCGCGACGGGCCGCCTTCGCCACTTTGTCGTGCCGGGCCACCACCAGGTCGGGCATGCCGATGGCCGCCGGGACGCGTGTGGCCAGCGCCCGCCGCGGCGGTCCCTGTCGCACCATTGAGCAGAGACCGGCGAACAGACGCTCCCAACGGACCGAGTCGAGCGCGGCGAGCATGTCTGTCCGGGCCTTCTCGCGGTCGCGCTGGAGCAACGCGAACAGGTCGGTCAGCGGATCGTGACCGTCCGTGTGGAGCGCCGATGCGCTCCAGCCCGCCTGCGTGTCGGACAGGTCCCCGAGATCCTGCAGCTGGACATCGAGGTCGCGCACCGCCCCGAGTACCGAGCCCAACCACCCCAGCTCCTCGCGGTGGGTCTGCGCCCGCACCGGGAGAACCTCGGCGAAGAGGTCGAGCGCGGCCCGCAGCCGTCGCGTCGCCACCCGCATGTCGTGCAGCTCCTCGGGGTCCTCGCCAAGGCGGGTACCGGGCTCCTTGGCTCCCAGCACTGCGAGCTGGCGGCGGATGACCGCGTACCCCAGCTCGCCCATGGTGGAGGCCGCGGTGACCTCGGTCGGCCCGAGCTCGGGGGGACCGGGGATGACCAGGCCCACGGCGAGCAGGCCGGCCTCGAACTTCGAGAGCGTCGCGGGCTGCAGCCCGCACGTCACACGCAGCTGCCCGACGAGCGGCTCGAGCGCGTCGACCCACTC
>DASXGF010000435.1:0-1888 GCA_036489275.1 Myxococcaceae bacterium
CTTGAAGAAGCCGAGGTCGCCGCCATCCGACGAGCTGCTGCCCTCGCTGCGCTTCTTGGCCAGCGCGGCGAAGTCCACCCCCGGCTCCCGCGCCTCGACCGCGATCGCCACGGCCTTGCGCCGCGCCTGCTCGACCTCGGCCTGGGTGGCGGAGCGCGCGACGTTGATCAGGATGTGGCGGATGTGAACCTCGTAGTCCTCACCCTCGGAGCGGGTCATCCGGTCGTACTCGGTCTGCACGTCGGCGTCGGAGACCTTCACGTTCTTCCGGACCTTCTCGGCGATGAGCTTGTAGCGGCCGATCTGCTTCCGCATCTGCTCGCGGTACTCGTTCAGGGTGTAGCCCTCCCGCGCCACCGCCTGCTGGAGCTGATCGTCGGTGAGGTTGTAGCTCTTCTTCACCTCGTCGATCGCCGCGTCGACCTCCTTGTCACCGATGGAGACCTTGAGATCCTTCAGCTCGTTGTCCACGAGCTTCTCGTCGATCATCGTGTCCAGGGTCTTCCGCAGCGCCTGGGCCCGCTTCTGCGCGCGCTCCGGCCCGGTGACCTCCTGATCGACCCGGGCGAGCTCGGGTGCGGCTCGCTTCTCCACCTCGGAGAGGGTGATGACGTCGGTGTTCACGATCGCGGCCACCCGATCGACCAGCTCGGCGCGGGCCAGCGGCGCGCCCAGGATCAAGAGTCCGGCGACTGCGGCCGGGATGGAACGCCTCATCGGGGTGTCTCCTGAGCCCGCCCGTCGGCCGTGCGCGGAGTGACCTGCGCCACCAGGGGCTCGTTGATGCGGATCTCCGCCTTGGAGCGGAGCTGGGTCACGAAGTCGGTCTGGGCCTGCTCCTGCTTGGCCCGCAGCAGCCGCCGCTCGACCTCGGCGCGGACGGTCGCGAGGTCCCGCTTGCGGGCCGGCCGGCGCTCGAGGAGCTTGAAGATGTGAAACCCGTAGTCGGTGGTCACCACGTCCGAGATCTGCCCTGGCCCGAGGGAGAAAGCCACCGCGTCGAACTGGGGCGGCATGACGCCCCGCGGGAACCAGCCGAGATCCCCCCCGTCCTTGGCGTCGGCGGAGAGCGAGCGCTCACGGGCCAGGTCGGCGAACTTCGCCCCCTCGCGCAGCTTCGCGCGGATCTCCTTCGCCTGGTCGAGCTCCTTCACCACGATCTGCGCCGCATGCACCTGCTCGGGCTCCTGGAGCAGCTCGGGGTGCGCATCGAGGTGGGCCCGGATCTCCTCCTCGGTGACCGCCACGCGGGGGTAGACCAGCTCGTGGAACAGACGTTCCTGGAGGAGCTGCGAGGCGAGCTCGCTCCGGAGCTCGTCGAGGGTCTGATGGCACTGGGCCAGCAGGGCCTCGAACTCCTCGGGTGGCCAGTCGGCGCGCATCCGCTGCAGGCGCTGGTCCACGTCGGCCGCGGACACGTCCAGTCCCCGCTTCGCCCCCTCCTGGACGAAGAGCTGCCGGTCCACCCGCGCCTGGAGCACGGTGTGCCGGAGCGCGGCGAGCTGGTCCGGGGTGGGGGCGCTGGTCCCATCGGCCAGCTCGAGTGAACGGCTCAGCTCCCGCTCGAATTCCGCCCGGGTGATGACCTGCCCGTTGACCCAGGCCACCGGGGCGGCGCTCGGGTCCTGGGGGGGCTGGCGGTGGCAGGCAGCGAGCAGGAGGATCAGCGCCGCGCCCGGGCGGAGAAGCCTCTTCATTTGGTCTGCGGGGGCGTGGCGGACGGCGGCGGACGGCTCAGGGGTGGGCGGAGCGGGCCGGCAGGGCCGGTCATACCGCCCATGGGAGGATGGCCCGGGCCCAGGGCGCCGGGCACGGCCGGGGCGGGAGTGAGCTCTGCAAGGGCGGCCTCGTCGAGCTTGAAGTTCGAATCGGCCTTCAGGCGATTCAG
>DASXGF010000479.1:0-4672 GCA_036489275.1 Myxococcaceae bacterium
TCGCTGGCCGAGCGCCTCGTCGCCACCGGCGTCGACGACTACTTCAAGGACTACCGGCGCGCGATGCAGTCGCACATGGGACCGCCGCCGCCCGGCGGAGGTCCGAAGCACGGAGACCCCACGCCCGCCCAGCGGTGGATCAACGCGTGGCTCGCCGCGCTCGAGGAGGCGGACCCCTCGCACGAGCCGCCTCCCAAGGGTGAGCGCATGCCTGCGCAGGACGTGCAGGACGTGACCGGCCGGATGGACGAGTTCATCACCAACCAGCTCGGCCCGATGGCGGTGCACCCGAGCTTCGCGGCCCAGCGGTTGCTCCAGCGGGCCTCGGCCGGTGCCCCCGTGGCGGTGCTGCTCATCGTCCAGCGGGCGGACGGCTCCATCGCCTCGTCGGAGCTCGTCGCCTCGAGCGGCGACAAGGCCTTCGATGCCTACGTGGTGGAGCACGCGGCACTGGCCCTGGCCGCCGTGCCGCCGCCTCCGAGGCGCATCGGCGCCGGGCTGCACCCGGACGGGACGAAGACCGAGTGGGCCTTCTACCGCGCCCCGGAAGGGTGCGGGGTGCTCCTGCTCCGCGTGTACTGAGCGTGATGTGCAGCAGCCCTGAAGCGCCGAGTCAGCGCGCGGGCGTCGGCGAGGGCGGCGGGCTCCCGGCCGGGATCGCCTGGGGGAGCGGGGCGACGGCGGGCGGCGCCGTCACCGGGAAGGTCATCTCCACCTGGCCCAGCGTCGACGACATCCGGAAGATCAGCGCCTTCGTGTCCGGACCCACCAGAGGCCGTCCGCCGACCGTGATCGGGAAGCGCACCGTGTACATGGTCCAGAAGTCGCCGAGGTACGGGTAGTAGGCGCGAAGGTCCTGGTTGGCGCGCCCCACCCGCCTCAGCGCGACCGGCGTCACCTCTCCCTGGTCGGTGGAGAGGCTGAGCCGCCAGATGCTGCTCTTCGAGTCGAAGTCGTCGAAGCGCCGGTCGACGATGCTCACCCCGAACACCACCTCGTGCACCTGCGCCGCCTCGGCGCTCTCGCGCGCGAGGGCGTCCTCCAGCTTCGGCTCGGGCCAGGTCTGGAACGCGGCCTGGCGCCGAGTGCGGGCCTCGCGGAAGTCGGCGCTCTGGTAGGTGGCCGCGGTGAAGAGCTGCGTGTCGATGCCCGAGTACACCTCGCGGTGCTGGGTGACCCTGGACAGGGCCGCCTGGTACTGGGCCTCTGCCTTCGGATCCGGCAGCTGCGCGCCCGGCTCGCCGATCGCCGGCGGCGCTCCGGCACATCCCGCGGCGGCCAGCGCGAGAACCAGCGCGGCGCGCCTCACGGGAGGAAGTCGCTCCGGGTGAAGAGGGTCGAGAGCCCGTACCCCTTCTGGGTGACCGCCTCGCGCCCGCCTTCCAGCCGGTCCACCAGCGCGAAGGCGCAACGGACACGCAGCCCCGCTGCCTCCACCCGCTCGATGGCCTTGAGGGTGCTCGCCCCGGTGGTGACCACGTCCTCCACCACCGCGACCTCGGCGCGGTCGGCGATGAGGCTGCGGCCCTCGATCCACTCGCCGGTGCCGTGACCCTTCGCCTCCTTCCGGACGATGAAGGCCGGAATGGGCGAGCCGGCGAGGTAGCTGGTGAAGCTCACCGCCGACGCCAGCGGATCGGCGCCGAGGGTGAGCCCACCCACCGCCGCGGCGGCCGGCGCGAGGCGCTGGATGTCCCGCCACAGCAACCGGCCGACGAGGAAGTGACCCTCGGCGGTGAGCACGGTGCGCTTGCAGTCGATGTAGAAGTCGCTCTCCTTCCCCGAGGAGAGCGTCACCCGGCGCTTCTCGAACGACAGCTGGGTCAGCAGCTCGAGGAGCCGCGCGCGATCCCGGTCCAGCGCCATGGGGTCAGGACTCCTCCTGGTCGAAGTACGCCACCAGCTCAGCCGCATAGCGCAGCTGCTGGAGCAGCTCGGCCCGCTGTCCGGGCTCGAGCGCGTCGAACACCGGAGCGAGCACGGCCAGATCCTGGTTCAGCTCGCCGAGCCGCGTGGTGAGCTCGCCGGCCAGCTCGTCCGCGTCGACCTCCTCCTCGCCCTCCACCGACTCGGGGGCCAGGCTGTCGTCGGTCTCCTGGGCGCGCCCGAGCATGTCGCGGGCGGCGGCGGAGAGGCGGCCCTCCTGCTCCAGCCTCGCCTCGAGCTCGGCCAGCTCCTCCGGAGTCGGCGCCGCGGCGTGGAGCACGCCGGCCAGCGCAACCAGGAGCGCGTCCTCGTCCGACAGCCGTGCATGCACCCGCGCCAGCACCGAGGTCCGCCGGAGGAACCGGAGCGCGGCGACGCGGCGGAAGCCCGAGACCAGCTGGTGACGGTCGCTCCCGGGGATGGGGCGCACGTCCACCGGGAAGGCCTGTCCCAGCCGGGCGAGGTCCATCGCCAGACGGCCCACGTCGCCCGCCGGCCGGAGCTGGAAGGTCTCGTCCTCGTCGAGCTGGTCGAGCGGCACGAGCCGCTCCTCGACCTCGGGCGGGCGATCGAGGCGCGGCACGGGCGCGGGCTCGACCCGCGGCGGGAGCGTGGGCATCGCCGAGTCGGCGGCCGCGGCCCCGTCGGAATCGACCACCTCCGGGCTCGAGCCCGCCTCGCCCGGTTCGTCGGGCGTGGCGCTCTCGTCGTGCTCGCGCGTTTCCATGGACCGTCGGGCACGCTACCCCGGGCGGGGGTCCCGCGGGAACGTGCCCGAGATCACTTCTTCTTCTTCAGCACGACCTTCTTCTTGGCCCCCGCGGCGACCACCGGCGGTGCGGGAGGAGGCGGCGGGGTGGGTCGTGCGCTCTCGGTGCGGACGATGCCCGACATGCCGGGCTTCTTCCCGACGGCAGCGGGCGCGCTGGCCGGACGCGTGGCGGCGGCCGGACGGGGCGGCGGCGCCGGGAGGCTGCGGACGGACGGGCGCAGCTGGGCACGGGGCGTGGTCCGCTCGGGGAGGCTCCGACCGGGCGGCAGCTCGCCCATGTCCACGCGGCCGCGGAAGCTCGCCCCGTCGACGATGATGACCCGAGGCGCCCGGATGTCACCGACCATCCGGCCTTCCTGGGTGAGCTCCACGCTCTCGGTGGCCTGGATGTTCCCCACCACGACGCCGCTCACCACGGCGTTCTTCACCGTGACGTTGGCCTTCACCACCCCGGACGGCTCGACGATGAGGGTCTTGGTGAGGGACAGCTCGCCTTCCACCCGGCCGCGGACCGTGAGGTCCTCGTCGCCGGTGAGCTTCCCGTTGATGAGGATGGATGGACCGATGACCGTGTTGCCGCTCGTGACGAGATCCTTGGCGGCCATGGGTCAGCGTTCCTTCACGTCCATGTCCACGTTGCCCTTGAAGCTCGCGCCGTCGGCGATGAGGATCCGTGGCGCCTTCACGTCGCCCACGACGCGGCAGTCGGCCTTGAGCTCGACCTTGTCGCTCGCCTGGATGTTTCCCGTCACCCGGCCGGCGATCTCCACGTTCTGGGTCTCGATGTCGGCCTCCACCACGCCCGAGCCCTCGACGAAGAGGCTCTCGCGCAGCGAGATCTTCCCCTTCACCGTGCCCTGGATGACGAGATCCTCGTCGCCCGAAATCTCTCCGTCGATGACGATGCTGGATCCGATGACCGTGTTCGCCACGTGCGTTCCGTCCTTCCCGTGTCTGTCCCGGCGCCGAGGGCCGGAATCGGGTCACGCCCCCCGGTCCCCCGGCACGCCGGAGAAATTCCCTCTGAACCTGTTCGGCGCTCGCTCCGCCGCCCTCGCCGCCACGGCGCAGCCCCGGTGCGCTAGATGTCCTCGGGCAGCTTGACGTCCATCTCGATGGAGCCGTTGAAGACCGCGCCGTCCTCGATGACCACCCGTGGCGCCTTGATGTCGCCCGCCACCTTCGCCGAGGCGGAGATGGCCACCCGCGAGCTCGCGTCGATGTTGCCGCTCGCCTCGCCGTTGATGGTCAGTTCGTCGGCCCGGATATCGGCCTGCACCCGGCCCGTGTTCTCGATGGTGAGGTGATTCTTCAGGGCGATCTGTCCCTCGACCCGGCCCTCGATGACCAGGTTTCCGCCCCCGGTCAAATTGCCCCGGATGACGATCCCCTTCCCGATGACTCCCACCTGATCGGCTTGTGCCATCAATGCCCCTGTCGTCGAAAACCGTACGCTAGAGATGCTCTGAGATCCAGCGAGAGGTTTCGGCGTACACGTCCTCCTTGCCGAGCTCGTTGAAGATCTCGTGTCGCATGGACGGCCACTCTCGGAGCCGTCTGTCGGGCGTGGTCAGCGTGTCGAACCAGCGGCGCGACACGGCGGCGGAGGCGATGCGGTCCTCGCCCGGCAACATCAGCAGCACTGGAATCCGGAGGCCAGCGCCGGCGGCCAGCACCTCCTGCTGCGCGCGGGTGTGCTCGGTGAACCAGCGCGGCGTGCCTTTCCGCCCGTAGAGCGGGTCCTCGTCGGTCGCGCGCTGCCACGCCGGGTCCCGGCTGAGGTCCGCCGAGGAGAGGCCGGTGGGGATGGGGAGCGAGGGGATGAGGCTGGAAAGGATTGCCGCGGGCGCGGTCTTCCAGGCGGGCGGCCTGAAGGCGAGCCCCAGGTAAGGGGACGTGAGCACGAGCCCCTTGAGGCCGAGCGCGCGCGCCGTCTCCGCCCCGCTGTCGGCGAGCCAGCGCAAGGTGATGAGC
>DASXGF010000511.1:0-2823 GCA_036489275.1 Myxococcaceae bacterium
GACCTGCGCGACGGCTCGCTCTCGCGCTTCGACGCGCTGGTGTTCGGCATCCGCGCCTTCAACGTCGAGCCGCAGCTCGAGCCACTGCACCAGAAGCTGATGGACTACGTCTCCTCGGGCGGCACGGTGCTGGTCCAGTACGTGACGAGCAACTTCATCGCCAAGGCGCCGCCGGAGATCGGCCCCTTCCCCTTCACCATCGGCCGGGGCCGAGTCACCGACGAGGCGGCGGCGGTGGAGGCAGCGGCGCACCCGGTGCTCACCGCCCCCAACCGAATCGGCCCCGAGGACTGGGCCGGCTGGGTCCAGGAGCGAGGCCTGTACTTCGCCGAGTCGTGGGACCCGCGCTACGCCACGCCCCTCTCGATGCACGACCCCGGTGAGGCGCCGCTGAAGGGCTCGGTGCTGGTGGCCCGCTCGGGGAAGGGCGCGTTCGTCTACACCGGGCTGTCCTTCTTCCGTCAGCTCCCGGCGGGCGTCCCCGGAGCGTTCCGCCTGTTCGCCAACCTGGTGGACGCGGGTGGGTGAACCCGAGGCCGGTCCCGGAGAGGAGCGCTGGGGCCGGCTGTACGCGCTCGTCCTCGGGGCACTGGCGGTGGAGATCGCCGCGCTCTGGGTGCTGGAGCGGGTCTTCCGGTGAGCGCGCTCGACTGGGCGGTGCTCGCGCTGACCCTGGCGGGCATCGTCGCCTTCGGCACGTGGCGCAGCCGTGGCGTGCACACCACCGAGTCGTTTCTCCGCGCGGGGAAGGACATCCGGTGGTGGACCATCGGGCTGTCGGTCATCGCCACGCAGGCCAGCGCCATCACCTTCCTCTCGCTGCCGTGGCAGGCGTACCAGGACGGGATCGGGTTCGTGCAGTTCTACTTCGGGCTGCCGATCGCCATGGTGCTGCTCTCGGCGATCGCCCTCCCCGTCTACCACCGCCTCCGGGTCTACACGGCCTACGAGTACCTCGAGCAGCGCTTCGACCGGCGCACCCGCCAGTTCACCGCCCTGCTCTTCCTGATCTCCCGCGGGCTGGCCTCGGGCCTGGCGATCTACGCCCCGGCGCTGGTGCTCTCGGCGGTGCTGGGGTGGCCGGTGCTCTGGACCAACTGGGCGCTCGGCGCCGTGACCATCGCCTACACGGTCGCGGGAGGAAGCCGTGCGGTGAGCCGGACCCAGACCGCGCAGATGGCGGTGATCTTCGTGGGGCTCCTCCTCGCCTTCGGGATGGCCGTCTCCCTCCTCCCGGCGGGATTTTCCTTCGGGCGAGGCCTCGCCCTCGCCGGAGCGCTGGGCAAGCTCGAGGGGGTCGACACGTCGCTGCGTCTCGACACTCGTTACACGCTGTGGTCCGGGCTGTTCGGCGGCCTCTTCGTCCAGCTGGCGTACTTCGGCACCGATCAGTCGCAGGTGCAGCGCTACCTCGCCGGAGGTCCGCTCGCCGAGAGCCGGCGCGGCCTGCTGATGAACGGCCTGCTCAAGGTCCCGATGCAGCTCTTCATCCTCTTCATCGGGGTGATGGTCTTCGTCGTCTACCAGCTGACCCCGCCTCCGCTCTTCTTCAACCGCGCGGAGCTGGAGCGGGTGCGGGCGAGCCACCCCGCCGAGGTGGCGACCCTCGAGTCGCGCCAGGGCGAGCTCTTCGCCGAGAAGCGCCGGGCGATCGACGGCTGGATGCGAGGAGAGACTCCGGCCGAGACGCTGCGGGCCGCCGAGGCACGCGTCGAGGCGGTGCGGAAGGAGACCGGAGCGCTGGTCGCCCGGACCCGCCCCGGGGCCGACTCGAAGGACTCGGATTTCATCTTCCTCCGCTTCGTGCTCGACCACTTCCCGCGCGGACTCATCGGCCTGCTGGTGGCGGTCATCCTCTCCGCGGCGATGTCCGCCAACTCCGCGGCGCTCTCCTCGCTCGGCGCGACGACGGTGGTCGACTTCTACCGCCCGCGCCATCCGGATGCGTCTGACGCGCGGACGCTCGCCGTGGCCCGCTGGTCCACGGCCGCCTGGGGGCTGGTCGCAGTTGCCTTCGCCAGCTTCGCCTCGCTGCTGGACAACCTCATCCAGGCGGTGAACGTCCTGGGATCGCTGTTCTACGGCCCGATGCTCGGGGTCTTCCTGGTCGGATTCTTCGTTGCCCGTGTCGGCGGCCCCGCCGTCTTCTGGGCGACCGTGGCGGGCGAGATCGTCGTGCTCGCTGCAGCGGCCTTCGGACACCTTGGATTCCTCTGGTACAACGTGCTCGGGTGCGCGGTGGTGGTGGGGCTGGCTCCCCTGCTGCAGCGCATCTCGCCCCGCCCCTCGTCGACCTGATCCTGGAGACCGACATGACCCTGATGCGAAACGTCGTGCTCGTTTGCTGTGCTCTCTCCCTTCCCGCGCTGGCCCAGGGCACGCCTGCTGCCGCGCCCGCCCCGGCGCCGGGACCGACCTTCCAGGCGGATGCCGCCGGAGTGATCGGCCACACGCAGAAGGAGATGGTGTCCCTCGCGGGGGCCGTGCCGCCGGCCAAGTTCACCTGGCGCCCGGCGAAGGGCGTGCGCTCCGTCGCCGAGGTCTACCTGCACGCCGCCGGATCCGCGTACTGGTTCGGCAAGCAGCTGGGGTTCCAGGTCCCGGCGGACATCGAAGCGAAGATGAAGGACTTCGAGAAGTCCACCACCGACAAGGCGAAGATCGAGAAGGCCCTGACCGACTCGTTCGAGTGGTTCACGAGCAACGTGAAGCAGATGCCCGACTCCGAGCTGACGAAGACGGTGAACCTGATGGGCCACGACCTCACCAAGCGGGCCGTGATCATGATCACCCTGAGCCACTACGAGGAGCACCTGGGCCAGT
>DASXGF010000523.1:0-11518 GCA_036489275.1 Myxococcaceae bacterium
CACTCCCAGCCTTGCCACCTGTCGCGGCACGTCGATGGCCACTGACCCCGAGTACTTCGGATCGACGGGGATGAACTCGGTCTCGGAGAGCAGGTACGCGTAACGGTTGCCCCTCGGAACCGTGAACCCGAGCTCCTCGAGGCTGGTCGCATACTGCCCCTTCGCGTTGCGGTGCTCGCGCTGGGCAGTCCAGAGCGCCTTGAGGTTCGTCTTGCATTCGGACTGCTTCGAGCGGGCCTGGAACCGAATGAAGTTCGGGATGGCAATGCCCAACTGGACCGGGAGCAGGATCAAGGGTGTCACGATCGCGGCGATGGCCAGTCCACGCCCCGCGAGCCCCGGCTCACGGTTGATCCGGACGAGCGCGATGACGGCCAGGATCGGGCCGACGAGAGATCCGATGCACGTGCACAACCCGAGGATGCTGAAGACGAGCGCGACGGTCGGAAGCGAATAGGGCTTCTGCGGCGGCTGCTGGGCAGATGGCACGCCGTCGATGCTCCACGGGCTGTGGACACCTCGGCAAGTGAAACCCGCCGTCCACCGATCCGGACTCGATCCCACGCACACGGCGACGGCACGTGGAACACAAGGAGGGCAGAACTCGCGTTCGGACCACGCTCCATCGCTGAGGGAGCCGCCGGGCCCTCGACCATCGGGCGGTGGACCTGTGTCCGGACGGGGTGTTGCGCCCGGCACGGTGACTCGTCTACGCCCCGAGTCATGCGAGTTCACGCCTTCCTCGCCAGGCCGGAAGACCTGCGGCTGATCCTCAAGGGGGACCCCCCCGGAGTTCCGCTCACCGGCGTCGATCCGCTGAACCTGTCCTCGCTGGCGGAGATCGTCACCAGCGGGGAAGTCCCCAGCTCCAAGGTTGCCGAGACCCTCCGCACCCCGGTGCTGAGCGCCGGGCCCCGCGGTCCGACCATCTACGCAGTGCCGGAGGAGATCACGGAGGCCCTCGGGAACAGCGACGCCGGGGAGCGGGCCCGCTGGATCCACGGCTGGACCGGGGGAACCGGGCCGGCCCGAGGAAAGGCGCTCGCCGAGGTCGCCGAGCTCATCGCGGGTCGCGACCCCAGCCAGGGCCTGTACGTCTGGGTCGGGGGCGCCTAGGCGAGCGCCATCCGGAGAAGCTCCGAGACCACGCGCACCCGCGGAACGTCGCGCAGCGCCCGGTGGGTGACGAGGTAGAGGCTGTCGATGGGAAGCTCCGCCGCGGCCTCGCGTAGTCCCGGCCCGAGCTTCACCGCGGCGAGCCCGAAGTGTTCCAGGCTCGGCTCGGGGATCAGCCCGATTCCCACGCCGGCGGTGATCGCGGCGACGTGCACCCGGAGGCTGTCGGATCGGAGCGCAGGTGCTCGCGCGACGTGGCGCGTGAACCAGCGCGCCGGAGGAATGCTCGCCAGGCCCTCACCCCAGCCGATCCACGGTGCGTCCATCCACTGGCGAAGCGTGCCGAGCTCACGGGCCATCCCCGGCGCGGCCGCGACGACCCACACCACGTCGCGCAGGCGCGTCACCACCAGGTCGCCGCGGACCGGTCGCACGGTCCGGAGCGCCAGATCCGCCTCGCGCCGGGTCAGGTCGAGGATCGCCTCTCCCGGTTCGAGGTCCACCGAGAGCGCCGGATGCCGCGCGAGGAGCCGGGGCAGGAGCGGCACGATGATCACCTCGGCCACGTCGGCGGGACAGGTGATCCGCACCTGACCGGACACCTCGCGCTCGAGGGTCTCCGCGGTGGTGGTGAAGCGAGTCATCGCCACCTCGATCTCCTCGGCGACCGGGAGGAGCCGCTCGGCGGCCTCGGTCGGGGAGACGCCCTCGCGACCGCGATCGTAGAGCGTCGCGCCCAGCGCTTCCTCGAGCGCCACGAGGCGTCGTGAGACCGTCGATGGGTCCACTCCGAGCACGCGGGCCGCCGCCCCCACCGTCCGCGACCGGTGGAGCGCCAGGAAGAACCGCACGTCGTCCCATTGCATGGATGCAATGATGACAGGCATCGATGCATATAGCGAGGCAAATATGCAAGGCGTACCTCTCGGGTCGAAACGAGAGGAGACCCCCGATGAACACAGCGACGAGCACGTCCGCCACTTCCACGGGAGCCTGGGTCCGATGATGCCCCGCGTCCTGTCCCTGGCAACGCTCGGCACCGCGCTCGGCTGTGGGCTCATCGCCGGCGCGTTCTTCGCCTTCTCCACCTTCGTGATGAGAGCGCTCGCGACGCTTCCGCCGGCCCAGGCCATCCGGGCGATGCAGGCCATGAACGTCGCGGCGCCACGCGGGCTGTTCCTGGCGACGCTCCTCGGCACCGCGCTGGCCTGCGGCGCCGTGGCCGTCCAGGCGGTGCTCGGATGGGGTCAGCCGGGAGCAGGGCTCCGCCTCGGAGGCGGCCTCGCCTACCTCCTCGGCGCCTTCCTGGTCACGATCATCGCCAACGTCCCGCGGAACGACGCGCTCGCTGCGCTGGACCCGGACTCGGTGAACGCGGCGACCGAGTGGATGCGCTACCTCTCGGAGTGGACCACCTGGAACCACGTCCGGACCGTGGCCGCGCTGGTGGCGGCGGCGCTTCTCACCGTGTCGCGACCCGGTTGAGCCGACCCGGGCCAGGGAGCGCCGGGGGCCTGCATGAGCGCGGGGGTCGCCGTAGAATCCGCGGCCCATGACCACGCCTGCCCGCGAGGAGCTGCTCTCGGCCATGGCCGAGAACCGGCGCGCATTCCTCTCGTTCCTCGAGCGTCGTGTGGGTCACCGCGAGACCGCGGAGGACCTGCTCCAGGAATCCTTCGCCAGGAGCCTGGACAAGGTGCCGCTCGAGGCCGAGGAGAGCGTCACCGCGTGGTTCTACCGGGTCCTCCGCAACGGTCTCATCGACCACTACCGGCGACGGGGTGTGGCGGATCGGGCGCTCGCCGCGCTCCAGAAGGAGCTGGAGGAGGCGTCGCCCGAACCCGCCCCTGACGAGCGTGACGCGGTCTGCCGCTGCGTCACCCGGCTGACCGAGACGCTGAAGCCGGAATACGCGCTCGCGCTGCGCCGCGTGGAGGTCGACGGGGTGTCGGTCCGCGACTACGCCTCGGAGGCGGGCATCACGCCGAACAACGCCGCGGTCCGCGTGTTCCGTGCTCGCGAGACGCTCCGCAAGCGGGTGGTGCGCTGGTGCGGATCGTGTGCCGAGCAGGGGTGCGTCGACTGCACGTGCGGCGAGCCGGGTTCCACCGGCTGCGCGCACGAAGCCTGAGGCGCAGGGACGGACACACCCGCCCCCCGCGCCCCTCCAGCTCCGCGCTTACTTTGCCGCGGCGCAGGCGCAGCCGCCGCCACATTCGCAGGTCTTCACGCAGCTGCATCCGGGCCCGCAGCGGCAGGCCTCAGCAGCAGCGCAACCACAGGACTTCTTCTCGCAAGGGCAATCGGTCTTGGACGGCATGGTGTATCTCCTTCGGGTGTGCAGCGGGCTGGAGCGCCCGCCGTCACTGCCTGCCGACGCAGCCGCCGCCGGGGCATTACACCCCGTGGACAGCGGCACCCCGGGCCCGTCGCCGCCCAGGGGCGGGACCAGGCGTGGCGAGGGCCTGCGGCGACGAGCTCCGGGTCGGAGGCGAGGCGGGGACGGACGTGACCGGCGAGCGAGAGCGCGGTGAGGACCAGGGACGGCAGGAGGGGCGAGCTCATTGGCCGCCCAAGACGCGCGGCCGGCCCGGTGCTTACGGCCGATCGACGCCGGGCTGACCGCCGACGGCGCGACCTCTGCCTGGGCGAGAATGCGACCCATGCCGTCGCCTTCCAGAATCCGGCTCCGCGCGCTCCGCGCCGGCGATCGCGCCGAGGTGCTGTCGCTCGCCCGGGCGAGCCGCGCGCTTCACCGACCCTGGGTCGACCCGCCCGTCGATGCCGCCAGCTTCCGTCGCTGGCTGCAGCGGAGCCGGGAGCCGTCCGTCCGGACCTTCCTCCTTGCCCGGAGAGACGATGGGGCCATCGTCGGCGCCTTCAGCCTCTCGCAGATCTTCTTCGGAAGCTTCCGCAGCGCCTACCTCGGCTACTGGGTCGGCGCTCCTCACGCCAGGCAGGGCTACATGGCCGAGGGCATCGAGCTGCTCCTCCGTCACGCCTTTCGGACGCTGGGGCTCCACCGCGTGGAGGCGAATCTGCAGCCGGGGAACTCGGCGTCGCGTGCCCTCGTCCGACGGGCCGGATTCCGGCAGGAGGGCTTTTCCCCGCGATACCTCCGGATCGCCGGGCGCTGGCGTGACCACGAGCGCTGGGCACTCACCGTCGAGGATTTCCGCGCGAGGCGACGTCGCTAGGCGCGGCTGGTCGGCGCCGGGGGTGGGGCGGCGTGCGCGGGGTCCCGGACGCGCAGCCAGGTGAGCGAGGCATAGGCTCCGAGCCAAGAACCGGCCGCGGCGAAGATCACGTAGGCCCACGAGCGGGTGTAGCTGATGACCGCGAACGCCGAGAGCATGTACCAGCAGCTGCTCCAGGTGGCGGCCGCGAAGCGTCGCCGGGCCACCACCGCGGAGGTGAAGAGCACGTAGACCGCGTCGGTCAGTGCCGTGGAGACGAGCACCCCCAGGGCCAGCAACGGGCGGATCTGCACGAGTTCGAGCACGGTGGTTCTCCCGGGGTCGCACGCCGAGTCACGCCGGCTCGATGTAGCCGATCCCGGCCCGCCGTTGCTCGCTCAGCGGTAGACGAGGACCGGAATCTTCGAGTGGGTGAGGACCTTGGTGGTCTCGCTACCGAGGAGGAGGCCGGCAACGCCCGTGCGCCCGTGCGAGGCCATGAAGATCAGGTCGCAGCCACGCTCCTTCGCGACGGCGATGATTGCCTCGTAGGGGCGGCTGTCGATCGTCCGCACCGTCTCGACCGGGACGCCCATCGCGGCTGCCGTCGACTTGACCCGCTCGAGGGTCTTCTCCGCTCGGGCCGCCTGGGCCTTCTCGTACTCGGGCTCGGTCGTCATCACCACCATCGGCTCGACGCCGATGTACTGGAACGGCGTCGTCACCGTGACCGCGGTCGCCCTTGCATCGAGCGAGCGGGCCAACGCGAGCCCCGCGGCTTCAGCCTTCCCCGAGAGTTCCGATCCGTCGGTTGCGATGAGCACGTGCTTGTACATGGGGTACCTCCGCCCATTCGGTATCGCAGCCGCGAGGCGAGGCAAGCGAAAGAGAAGGGGATGCGCGAGCGCCACGCAAGCCGTGCGTGCCCTACCCGAGGCGCGCCTTGAGGTGCTCTCCGACGCGCAAGGCATTCGCGATGATGGTCAGCGCGGGATTCACCGCCGCGCTCGAGGGGAAGAAGCTCCCGTCCACCACGTAGAGGTTGTCCACCTCGTGCGCACGGCAGTTCACGTCCAGCGCCGAGGTCCGCGGGTCCCGCCCGAAGCGGATGGTCCCGTTCTGGTGCGCGACGCCAGCCAGCGGGATGCGCTGCCCCAGGAAGAGGTTCCTCGAGAAGAGGCCCTGGTAGCAGGCCTTCCCGTGGGCAGGACAGGTGCCCTTCGCCTGGAGGAACGCCTCCAGCGTCCGGATGAGCTGAGCGTGCCCTTCCTGATTGTTGGGCGTGTAGGAGAGGACGACGTTCCCCCCGCGGTCCAGCGTCACCCGGTTGTCCGCGTGGGGCAGGTCCTCGGAGGTGAGCCAGAAGTCGAGCGAGTGCCGCGCCATGAGCTCCAGCGTCCAGCCCGGAGCGATGGCCGGTGCGCCGGCGCTCAGCGTCGCCGCGTCGAGCTTGCCCACGAACGAGATGTGACCCATGGGGTGCGGGAACTGGTCGGTTCCGAAATAGAAGTCGTTCACCGCCAGGGTCTTCTGGAAAATGGTGGGGTTCGGGCACTTGCTCAGCGCCATCAGCACGCTGTTGATGTGGCCCATGTAGTGACGGCCCACGATGTCCGACCCGTTCGCAAGTCCGCGGGGGTGCCGGTCGTTCGCCGAGCGGAGCAGGAGTGCCGCCGAGTTGATCGCGCCCGCGCTCACCACCACCAGATCCGCGGCGTAGCGCTCGATGGTGTCCCCGCGCTTCACCACCACCCCGGACACCTCGCGACCGGAGGGCCCTGTCTCCAGCCTCTCCACATGGGCGCCAGTGAGGAGCATGACGTTGGAGTGCCGGAGCGCCGGCTCGACGCAGAGGACCTCGGCGTCGGACTTCGCGCGCACGAGGCAAGGGAACCCGTCGCAGGTCTCGCAGCGGATGCACGGGCTGGTCCGCGGGTTCCGCTCGTCGAGCTGGACCCCCAGAGGGACGTGGAACGGCTTCAGCCCCTGCGAGGCGAGACTGTCGCTGAGGGCCTGCATGCGGGGCTCGTGGCTCACCGCGGGGTGACGGTACGGCCCGCTGGCGTGCGGCTCGGTCGGATCCTCGCCACGGTTGCCGTGCACGTGGAAGAGGTGCTCGGCCTTCAGGTACCAGGGCTCGAGCTCCTCGTAAGAGATGGGCCAGGCCGGCGACACACCGCCGTGGTGGCGAAGCTCACCGAAGTCCTCCTCGCGGAACCGGAAGAGCGCCGCGCCGTAGAACTTGGTGTTCCCGCCCACCGCGTAGTTGGTGTGCGGGTGCAGAGCGTTGCCGTCCCGGTCGTGCCAGACCTCCTTCGTCTGGTAGCGGCCCTCGACATTCACCTGACGCGGGTCCCAGTTCGCCTTCTCCCGGCGCACGAAGTCCCCGCGCTCGAGCAGGAGGATGCGCTTTCCGGTGGGGGCGAGGGCGTGGGCGAGCGTGCCTCCGCCTGCACCGGTGCCGATGATGATGACGTCGTAGCGATCCACGCGGGACCTCCGGAAGGCGGGCGAGAGCCCCTGGTCCGGTGTGTTCGATCTCCGGTGCCGTTACGCCCGGGCAGCCGCCTCCACGCGTGGCGTTCAGGCTCGTCCGCCCGGGGTCACGCCTCTACGTGTTGCAACCGGGTGGAGAGCACTACCCCCGCGCGCGACGGCGCTGTCCGTTGCGGGCCCGCGGCCTCTTCCGCTCGGCTTCCGCCTCGGGCGATCGGGCGGAGAGGGCGCGCGCCCGCTCCCACAGCCGTCGCGAGCCGGAGAGCATCGCCGTCCGCTCCTCGGGCCGGAGCGTTCCGGCCAGGTCCACCAGACGTCGTGCCATCGAGGGGAGCAGCGCCTCGACCCTGCGCCGTCCCTGCGCGGTGAGGAACACCGACTGGGAGCGCCGGTCATCCGACATCGCCCTCCGTCGGACGAGCCCCTCGCGTTCGAGCGAGCGAAGGACGCCGGTCATGCTCGGGGGAGTGGTGCCGGCCCGCTCGGCGAGCTGGGCCGGGGTGAGGCCGTGCTCCTCCGCAAGTAGTTGCGCGAGCACGTGTCCGCGGGCGCTGGAGAGCCGGTGTGCAGCGTAGAACGCCTCGAACGAGGCGGACATCTCCTCCGAGAACCGCCAGAGGGCCAGGCAGGTATCGATGGCCGCGGGGTCCGCCCCGGGAACACGGGCCATCAGGCGGCGCGCGCACTCGTATCGTTCGAGCGAGGGTGGACGGCGGGGGAGGGCCAAAGTGACGAATCCCTTCGAGCAGTCAGGTATCGACAGAGGGTGAGACCGGATAATTAAGTTACGTACGACCTGCTTGCCACGTCCCGTGGTGCCCATTATCGAGCGCTCGCGCAGACGAGGACCGAGGGAGACAGGCACATGGCCGAAGCCGCGGTGGAACGGGCGCCGGAGCAGGCCCAGGCACGCGACGCGAAGGGCAAGAACGGGACGAGCGACGCGGAGACCGCCGCGAAGAAGCGCCGCGCGCTGAAGATCATCGGGGGCGTCTCTGCGGTGGTGGTCCTCGTGGTGCTCGTCTATCTGCTGCTGAACGCCGGCAAGGAGTCCACCGACGACGCGCAGGTCGACGCCGACGTCGTCCCGCTCGCTCCACACGTGAGCGGGCTCGTGGCCGCGGTTCCGGTGGTCGAGAATCAGACCGTCAAGAAGGGCGACGTCCTGGTCCGCCTCGATGATCGCGACTACCAGGCACGCGTCACCCAGGCCCAGGCCGAGCTGGAGAGCGTCCAGGCTCAGGCCGAGGCCGCGGACGCCCAGGTCGCGGTGGCGGAGGCCTCGGCCCGCGGTGCGCTCACCCAGGCCGAAGCCAACCTCATCGGGACCAACCGCTCCGTGTCTGGCTCGCGCGCCCAGATGGAGCAGGCCAAGGCCACGCTCGCCAGTCGCCAGGCGGACCTCAAGCTCGCCGAGTTGAACATCGAGCGCGCCCGCGAGCTGCAAAAGGCGAACGCCATTCCCCAGCAGCAGGTCGACCAGACCCAGGCCCAGTACACGTCGGCACAGGCCGGGGTGACTGCCGCCCAGGCGGCGGTGAACGCCGCGTCCGATCAGCTCCGGCGCTCCGAGGCGCAGGTCAACGAGGCCGAAGGCCGGGTGGTCGTGAGCCGCCCCGTGGACGCGAACATCGCCGCGGCCCGGGCCAACGCGGCGTATCAGCACGCGCGGGTGAAGAGCGCCGAGGCGTCGCTGGCGCTCGCCAACCTGAACCTCGAGTGGACGCGGGTGGTGGCGCCGGACGACGGGACGGTGAGCCGCATCACCGGCCACCCCGGGGCGCTCCTCTCCACCGGGCAGACCGTGGCCCAGTTCGTGCCGGTGCGGAAGTACGTCACCGCGAACTTCAAGGAGACGCAGATCGGCAAGATGCATCCCGGACAGCCGACGGACGTCGACGTCGACACCTACGGCAAGACGCTGCACGGCAAGGTGGAGAGCCTCTCCGGCGGCACCGGCGCCCGCTTCTCGCTGCTCCCCCCCGACAACGCCACCGGCAACTTCGTGAAGGTGGCGCAGCGCATCCCGGTTCGAGTCGCGCTCGACGCCGTTCCCCCCAGCATGGTCCTCCGCGCCGGCCAGTCGGTGGTGGTGACCGTGCACGTGAACAAGTGACCGACAGGTCCGGAGGCATCTCTTGATACGACCCCTCATCGCAGCGGCGCTCGTCGCCGGTCCCGCGGCGCTGGCCCAGTCCCCGCAGACGCTCACCATCGACGACGCGGTGAACGAGGCCCTGCTGGTCAACGACCAGCTGAAGGCGGTGCGCTACCGAGCCGAGGGCGCCGAGGACACCGCGCGGAGCGCGCGCGGCCGGATGCTCCCCGTCCTGAGCGCGAGCGACACCTGGCAGCACTGGGACGGGCCGTTCGTCATCTCGCTCGCCCCGCCCGGTACCCCGGCCCAGGGCGTGGTGGCCCGGAACGTCAACACCAACGTCTTCACGGTGGCCGCTCAGCAGCCGATCCTCGGGCTCCTCCACCGCGAGCGGGACCTCCATGCCGCCCACGCCTCGGCGGAAGCGAGCCGGGCCGACGAGTCGGATGCGCGGTCCTCGCTCGCCGAGCAGGTCCGCACCACCTATCTCAGATTGTTCGAGGCAAGGGCCGGCGTGGCCATCGCCGAGGCGAGCATCGAGCAGCTGCAGAAGCAGGTGCAGGACGCCCAGGCCCGCTACAACGCCGGCACCATCACCAAGGCGGACCTGCTCCGGTTCCAGACCGCGGTCGCCAACGCCGAGCAGCAGAAGATCCAGGCGGCAACCCAGGCCGAGACCGCGCGGCAGGCGCTGCTCACCTTCCTGGCCCGGAACCCCGAGGACCCGTCCCTGGAGTTCGTCGAGCCGGTGGACCTCGAGAAGCAGGCGTCGGTCCGACCGACGGACACGAGGGACGAGATGATCAACCGGGCGCTGAAGAACCGTCCCGAGGTGGCCCGGGCGCAGAAGGAGGCCGAGTCGGCGCGGGCGAACGGCCAGGCCCGGATGTTCGAGCTGCTCCCGGAGGTGGACGTCCAGGCGGCGTACAGCAACTCGCGCGGACAGATCTTCCAGCCGGAGAACAGCTCGTTCATCGGCGTCGTCAGCAGCTGGCCGTTCTTCACCTGGGGAACGAAGTGGTACGCCGCGCAGAGCGCGCAGCGGCAGGCCGACGCCGCGGGCTCCCTTCTGGAGAACACCCGGAAGCAGGTGGCCTACGACGTGGCCAGCAAGTCGGCCCAGCTCGAGGCCCAGTTCGTCGCGGTCTCGGTCGCAGAGACGGCGATCGCCAGCGCCGAGGAGGCGTACCGCGTGACCAGCGCCCAGGTCTCCGCCGGCACCGCGACCACCACCGATCTGCTCGACGCCCAGTCCGCGCTCACCACCGCCAGGGCCAACCTCGCTCGTGCCCAGTACGAGCGAAGCATCGCTCGGGTGTCGCTGGATCGAGCCACCACCGCGCGGTGATCGCATGCCTGCCGAGGCGCATCCCGACGTTCAGTGGAGGCCGTCGCACAGCCCGTGGCTGGTGGCGCTGACCGTCACTCTCGCCACGTTCATGGAGGTGCTGGACACCAGCATCGCCAACGTGGCCCTGCCGCACATCGCAGGCGGCCTCTCGGCGACGCTGGACGAGTCGACGTGGGTACTGACCTCGTACCTGGTGTCGAACGCGGTGGTGCTGCCGATCAGCGCCTGGGTCTCCAGCCGCGTGGGACGGAAGCGCTTCTACATGTCCTGCGTGGTGCTCTTCACCATCAGCAGCTTCCTCTGCGGGTTCGCGCCCAACCTCCACTCGCTGATCTTCTTCCGCGTGCTCCAGGGCATCGGCGGTGGCGGGCTGGCGCCGAGCGAGCAGGCCATCCTCGCCGACACGTTCGAGCCGCGGCAGCGGGGCATGGGATTCGCAATGTATGGCCTGGCGGTGGTGTTCGCCCCGGCGATCGGACCCACGCTGGGCGGATACATCGTGGACCACGCCAGCTGGCGGTGGATCTTCTACATCAACATCCCGGTGGGAATCGTCTCGCTGTTCCTCAGCTCGATCATGGTCCAGGACCCGCCCTGGCTCGAGCAGGAGAAGCGTGACTCCCGTGGGGTGAAGGTGGACTGGCTCGGCCTCGCCCTGGTGGGCGTGGGCTTCGGCTGCCTCCAGGTCGTTCTGGACAAGGGCCAGCAGGACGACTGGTTCAGCTCTCCGCTCATCGTCGTCTTCACGATGCTGACCATCATCTGCCTCGTGGGGACGGTGGTCTGGGAATGGGTGCATCCCAACCCGATCGTCAACATCCGGCTCTTCAAGAACCCGAACTTCGGCGCGAGCTTCACGCTGATGTTCACCCTGGGCGCGGTGCTCTACGGGAGCACGGTCCTCATCCCGCAGTTCGTCCAGTCGCTCATGGGGTACACCGCCGAGCGCGCCGGGATGGTGCTTTCACCGGGTGGCTTCACCACCATGCTGATGATGCCGATCGTGGGCATCCTCGTCTCACGCGTGCCGGCGAAGTACCTCATCACCGCCGGCTTCGCCGGGCTGTCGCTGGCCCTGTGGCACATGACCAGCATCAACCTCCAGATCGACCCCTACACCGCGACGATGTACCGGGTCTTCCAGGCGGCCTCGCTGGCGTTCCTCTTCGTGCCGATCAACACCGTTTGCTACATCGGCGTGCCGCGCGAGCAGAACAACCAGGTGTCCGGCCTGATGAACCTGGCGCGGAACATCGGCGGGAGCGTGGGCATCTCGTTCTT
>DASXGF010000556.1:0-5275 GCA_036489275.1 Myxococcaceae bacterium
GAGAACCTTTGGGATGCGGTCGGAGTAGTTCTCCGCGAGATCGACGTGCACCTTCTTTCGGACAGCCTCCGAACTTGAGATACGAGCGGCGCAGCCCGTCCAGATCGACGAACCGAACAGGAGCGTCGGGGTCTTTCCGGAGCTCCGCCTCGGGACAGGTCGCGGCGGCCAACGTCGTCGCTGGAAGGATGGTCAGAAGGGCGAGGACCGCCAGCGAGGGCGATCTCATCCGCCCCTCACCCCAGCGTGTCGAGGAACAGCGCGCCCTGGTGCGCGATGTACGAGAGCATCCCGACCTCGTACTCGGTGAACACCGGCGACTCGCGCCGGTTCACAAGCTCCATGCAGCCGAACGTCCGGCCGTGGGCGATGACCGGCGAGCAGAGAATGCTCCGGGTCTCGTAGTGCACCCGGTCCGAGACCCCGCGGTAGTAGCGCGGGTCCTTCTGCACGTCGGAGAGCCCGAGCGACACGCCCTCCACTGCGCAGAACCCCACGATGCCCGTCCCGGCCGGAATCACGATCTTCGCGTCGAGGATCTCTTGCGCCTTCGGTCCCCGCACCACCAGGAAGCGCAGGTCTCCGGAGACCAGCTCGCTGGAGAAGACGCTCCCCGCCTCGGCCTGGATCTTCTCCATTGCGAGATCCAGCAGGTATCCGAGCCCGTCCGCGGCGTCGCGACGCTGGTAGACGCCCTGGACCCGCTCGAACACATCGGCCAGCACGTCCTCCATCTGCGCCGCCGGTGAGCGGGCCGGCTTCCGGCGCCCGATCGGCCCCTGCGGCGGCTTCGACGTCGTCACCAGCTCGTCCGTGCGCGGAAGGATGACCCGCGGCGTGCTCATCGGCGTGGGGCGGGTGGCCGTCGGCGAGGTGGGCCGATCCGGCGCCCGCATCACCGTGGGGTCCATCCCGCCAGGGGGCACGTCCATCCCGCTCGTCTCGTGCGGGTCCTTCACCTCGCGGGCGATCCCCACCAGCGGCGCGTCCGGCCTCGGCGTCCCGGAGACCAGATCGACCATCGCCGGCGAGGGAGAAGGGCCCACCGGCTCCTGCGGCACCGGGGTGCCCAGCGGCGTCGGCCTCGGCTTCACCTTCGACGCCGCGATCTCCGCCTCCGTCATCTCCCGGATGCGGAACACCCGCGCGCTGTTGGCGTCGGTGACGTGAACCGAGCCGTCGTCCTGCACGTCCACGAGCACGTTGTGCGGGACGAGCCCCTCCTCCCCGAGCCGGTGGAAGCCCGTCTTCAGGGCCTGCATCCAGTTCGCGGCGTCCACGCGGAGCGTGACGTCGAAGCTGCCCGGCTCGCCGGCGGGAATGAAGACCTCGAAGCGCGCCATCGGTGCCCGAGGGGCTAGCAGACGCGCCCGTCAGGCTGCAACGCCGGACGACGGGCCAGGCGACGCTGGGGGGCCGAACCCTCACTCACAGCGGAGACCCGCTGGGTTGGTCGGAGGATCGAGGTTCGTCGCTGTCAGGCGTCGGGGCTCGGCCGGCGGGGAGGCTCGGCGCGGGTGGCCGCCGCGATCTCCCGCACCGGGACCCGGGCGTGACTCCGAAACACCGCGAAGTCCTGCCCCGACTCGGTCGTCACGTCGGTGACCTGGTCGATGAACGTCGTTCCGTCGCGCAGCTCGATGGCCACCGGCCGCTTCACCAGCACCGCCTCCTCGAGCACGTCGATGAAGCTGCAGCTGCCCACGTCGTCCTGTTCGAGCCGGCTCATCGGACTCGGAACATCGACCTCTCGCCGCCGCGCGGCAAGGTGTACCGTGCCCGGCGCGATGACACCCGACGAGTTCCGCGCACTTGGACATCAGCTCATCGAATGGGTGGCCGCTTACCGGGAACGGCTCCCCGGACTCCCGGTCATGAGCCCCGCCCAGCCGGGGGACGTCCGCCGCCGCTTTCCTGCCGCGCCGCCCGATCAGGCCGTCCCGTTGGAGGGGCTGCTTCCCTTGCTCGATGCCGCCGTCATGCCAGGCATCACCCACTGGAACCACCCGCGGTTCTTCGCCTACTTCCCGTCCAACACCACCTTCGCCTCGGTGCTGGCCGACCTGGTCGCCGCCGGCCTCGGCGTCCAGGGCATGAGCTGGCAGACGAGCCCCGCCGCCACCGAGCTCGAGGAGGTGGCCATGGAGTGGCTTCGCCAGCTGGTGGGGCTGCCCTCCACCTTCTCCGGCGTGATCCAGGACACTGCGAGCACCTCCACCCTGGTGGCGCTCCTCTGCGCGCGCGAGCGCACCACGGGGCACGCTCAGATCCGCGGCGGGCTCCAGGCCGAGCGCGCCGCTCTCACCGTCTACGCCTCCGAGATGGCGCACAGCTCCATCGAGAAGGCCGCGCTGCTCGCCGGGTTCGGACGGGAGAACCTGCGCCTCCTTCCCACCGACGAGGCGCACGCCCTCCGCCCCGAGGCGCTCGAGGCGGCGCTGGCCGACGACGTCGCCGAGGGCCGCCGCCCCTGCGCCATCGTCGCCACCGTGGGGAGCACCGGCACGACTGCCATCGACCCGGTCGCACGCATGGGCGAGCTCGCCCGCGCGCACGGGGCCTGGCTGCACGTGGACGCCGCGATGGCCGGCACCGCCATGGCCTGCCCGGAGCTCCGCTGGATGTGGGAGGGCGTCGAGCAGTCCGACTCGGTGGTCTGGAATCCCCACAAGTGGCTCGGCATCGGCTTCGACTGCACCGCGTACCACGTGCGCGACCCCGATTTCTTGGTACAGGTCATGGCCACCGACCCGAGCTACCTCCGCACCGCGCAGGACGGCGCGGTGAAGAACTTCCGCGACTGGGGCATCGCTCTCGGCCGCCGGTTCCGGGCGCTCAAGGTCTGGTTCGTTCTCTCCGCGATGGGGGTCGAGGGAGTCCGGGCGCAGGTCCGCCGCCATCTCGCCCTCGCACGCTGGTTCGCCGACCAGGTCGAGGCCGCGCCGGACTGGGAGCTGCTCGCTCCGGTCCCGCTGCAGACGGTCTCCTTCCGACACCGGCCGCCCGGCGTCGAGGGCGCCGCGCTGGACGCGCACAACCTCGCGCTCGCTCGCGCCGTCAATGCGTCCGGACGGGGCTACCTCACGCCCACGGTGGTGAAGGGCATGCAGCTGCTCCGGGTGTCCATCGGCGCCACCGCCACCACCGAGGAGGACGTCGCCGCACTCTGGGAGCAGCTCGCCCAGACCGCCGCCGCGCTCGCCGCGCCGGCCTGAGCTCCGCCGCCCCGGGGCCACATTGGACAGCGGCCGTCCCAGCGAGGACGATGCGTTTCGGTTTCCTCCGCGTGCTCCTCGCCGCTGCCGTCAGCCTGGTCCTCGTCGCACCGCCCGCGTACCCCGGGGCAGACGATGCGCGAATCGAGAGGCTCCTCGCCTCTGTGCAGGGCCGCTCCCTCGAGGCACGGCTCCTCGGACTGAGCGAGCAGCTCGTCGGCACGCCGTACGCCCACTCTCCGCTCGGGGAAGGGGAGGGTCAGGACCCCGATCCACGCCTGCGGCTCGACCGGGTGGATTGCCTCACCTTCGTCGAGACGGTGATGGCGCTGGCCCTCTCCAGCTCGGAGGAGGACGTGGTCCACGTGCTGGACTCGATCCGCTACCGCGCACGGCCGGCGTACGCGGAGCGCAACCACCTCATGGAGGCCGGGTGGCTCCCCTCGAACTCGGCGAAGGGATTCGTCCGGGACGTCACCGCGCAGCTCGGCGGCGAGGGGGTGCTCCAGGAAGCGAAGGTCATCGGCCCGGAGGCCTGGGCCTCGACCACCGCGCGCGCCCTGGCGCTGCCGCCCGAGGCGCGCCTCACCGGACGCTTCCCGCTGTCGGTGCTCCCCGCGGACCAGGTGGCCGCCCGCGCCCCGCACTGGCCATCGGGCACGCTGCTGCTGGTGGTCCGCGAGGACGCGCCGTGGCGCATCACCCGGGTGAGCCACCTGGGGTTCGTCGTCCAGCGCGGCGGCCGCACCTACCTCCGGCACGCCACCCGCGGCTGGAAGGACGGGGTGGTGGACGAGGAGCTGTCACACCTGCTCGCCCGCCACGCGCGCTACACCTGGAAGGTGCAGGGCGTCTCGCTCTGGGAAGTGCGCGACCCACGGCCTTCACCCGAGACGGTGTCCAGCACCACCCGGTAGCCGCCGCGGCTCAGGACGGCTTCGGCGCCTCGGACTCGCGCTCCTCGTCCTCGGCCGCGCGCTCGGCTTCCGGCGCCTCCTCGGCCAGCCGCTTGCGCTCCGCCGCCACCAGGTCCCGGGCGCGCGCCACGTTCTCCTCGAGCACGCTCAGCTCGAACCAGGGCAGCGCCCACCCGCTCCCCAGGGCGTCCACCCCGGAGCCGCCCGGATGATCGGTGCGCAACACCGACATCCCCGCGCGGCGAAGGACCGCTTCCAGCGCGTCGGCGGTGAAAGGGTCCTCCGCCTGTGCCACCTGGACGAATCGTTCCGAGTCGGGGTTGCCTTCCATGGGCGAGGGACCATAACAGGCGGACTGGCTCGAAGGAGGCTGCCGATGCAAGTGCTGGTACGAGGGGTTCACATCCAGGTCAGCGACGCACTCCGCGAATACAGCGAGGCGCAGATGCACCGCGCGCTGGACCGGGTGCTGGGCCGCGAACCCGCCGTGCAGGTCGAAGTTCACCTCGTCGACACCACCGGAGAGAACAAGGGTGGGATGGATCAGGAGGCGCGGATCACCGTCCACGTCCCCGGCCATCCCGCGCTCCACATCACCGAGACGTCCGACGAGATCCACCGCGCCATCGCCGCGGCGTCCGATCGCGTCGAGCGCGCGGCCAAGAAGTACCTCGACCGCCGTCACGACCACTCCGGTCCATCGCTCGCAGATCTCCCCACCGACGGTAGCTGAGGCCCTCCGGCGTACGGCCGACCCACCGCCTCGTTCCCTTGCTGGGCCGCTCACCCGCGGCCTATAAAGGGCTGTCCCGACTGCCCCCAAAAGGAAGGGGATGTCCCGCATCAAGCTGCTCTTGTTCGCGCTGCCAGCGCTTGCGTTCTGGCTAGCGGACCTCTCCCTCACCGCGTCGTCCCTCAGCGACAAGGTGGTCGACCAGGCAGCGGCCTACGCGCAGCGCGGGCCTGACGCCGTGTCGGCCCGACTCGCAGGGCGCCGGGCGGAGCTCCAGGGTCTGGCGCTCCGGTTGGGAGGCTCGGCGGGAGCCTTCGTCACCGCGGACGCGCTGAGGGCCGGCAAGGCCGACCTGGGCTCGGAGCGGATGACCAACGTGCGGCGCAACGCCGCGGACGCCGTCTCCAGCG
>DASXGF010000649.1:0-3595 GCA_036489275.1 Myxococcaceae bacterium
ACGCCCGGGCGCTCTCCGGCGGAGAGAAGCTGCGAGTCGCCGTCGCCCGGGCCCTCGCGCTCGAGCCAGAAGTCTGGCTGCTGGACGAGCCTACCGCTGCGCTGGATCCCGGGCGGGCCGGGACGCTGCTGCGCCTCCTGCGCGAGCTCGTCACGGCCGGGGCGGCGATGCTCGTCGTGACCCACGACGCCCGCGCGCTGGCGGAGCTCGACGGGCGACGCCTCCAGCTCGTCGCCGCCCGGCTCACCGAGGAAGTGCCGGGATGACACGCCTGGCCTCGCGGCGAGAGGGCGCTCCCCGACCCCGGCCGCCCACCGGAGATGAAGCTCCAGGTCGGTCAGCGGCGACGCTGCCGGCGTCGAGGTCCATCGAGGAGGCCGCGTGAGCTACGTCACGGTCTCTCTTCCGCAGCTGCTCCTTTCCCTCGGACTGATGGCGATGGCGATCGCCGTCTCGTCGCAGAACCACCTCGGCCTGGAGAAGGACCTGATCGTCGGGACGATCCGCGCCGCGGTGCAGCTCTTCGCGGTCGGGCTGCTCCTCACGGTCGTCTTCAGCAACGAGCACCCGGCCAGCGTCTTCGGGCTCATCGCGGTGATGGTCGTGGTCGCGGGATGGACCGCGGCCCGGCGCATCGCCCATGGACCGGGCACCGGAGTGCTGTTCGAGTACGCCACCCTCGCCGTCCTGGTCGCGGGGGTGGTGGTGCTGGTTCCGGTGTTCGCCTTCGTCATCCGCCCGGCCCGGTGGTACGAGGCGCGGCTGCTCATTCCCATCTCGGGGATGATCCTCAGCAACGCGATGAACGGCGTCGCGCTGGTCTTCGAGCGGGTGTTCGCCTCGGTCCACGACGACGCCGTGGCGGTCGAGCAGCTGCTCTCCCTGGGAGCGACGCCGAAGCAGGCGGTGGATCGACACGTCCGCGCCGCGATGAACGCGGCCCTGCGGCCCACCATCAACGGCCTGCTGACGGTGGGCCTGGTCGCCCTCCCCGGGATGATGACCGGGCAGATCGTGAGCGGGACGGCCCCCGATCAGGCGGTGAGGTACCAGCTGGTCATCATGTACCAGCTGGTGGCGGTGGCCGCGGTGGCCGGGGCGCTCGCCGCCCGGTTCGCCCGGCGACTGTCGTTCACCGAGCGGGAGCAGCTCCGCACCTTCGCCGATCGCCGGGTGCGGTAGTCTCGCTCCTGGTGAGGCGCCCCGCGATAGTCCCGGTCGGCCTGGCACTCTCTCTCGCGCTCGGGTGCGCAACGGCCCCCGAACGCCCGGCGGCCGGTGGCGCCGCGCCCGCGAGCGCGCCGGCTTCGGCTCCGGACGGCGGGCCCGCGTCCCTCACCGGCTCCACCGGGACGCCCGCCGGCTTCGGCGAGGTCGATGCGCTGCTCGCGCAGTCGCTCCCGTCGTGGGGCGGCGGGGTGCTCCGCGTCGAGCAGGACGACGCGGTCATCTTCGAGCGAGCCTACGGCGGCTACACCGCGGCCGACGCCGTGCCGAGCGCGTCCGCCACCAAGCTGCTGAGCACCCTGGTCATCCTCACACTGGTGCGCGACGGGTTCCTCACCCTCGACACACCGGTCGGGACGCTGGTGCCGAGCTGGCCGAAGGACAAGGCGGCCATCACCCTCCGGATGCTCCTCGCGCAGACCTCGGGCCTGCCGGCGCGCGCCGACTGCCTCGAGAACCGGAACACCACGCTCGCCGCCTGCACGCACGAGATCTCGAAGATCCCGCTCCGCGCCGCGCCGGGAAAGGCCTTCGTCGACGGCGGCAGCGGCTTCCAGGTGGCCGGGCGCATGGCCGAGCTCGCCTCGGGAAAGCCCTGGGCGCTGCTGATGCAGACGCGGCTGATGGACCCGCTCGGCTTCCAGAAGACCGGGTTCGGCCGCACTGACAACCCGCGCATCGCCGGGGGCGCCCAGGCCAGCGCCGCGGAGTACGCCCGTGCGCTGCGGCAGCTCCTCCCCGGGGCGAAGCCGGACCTCCTCGGCCCCACGCTCCGCGAGGCCGTGATGGCCGACCAGAGCGGCGGCGTGCCGCTCATGCAGTCGGCGTTCGGTCTCGCGCCCGGACGGGAGTCGCAGCGGGCGGGGCTCGGCGTCTACCGGGACCGCGTCGGCAGCGATGGCCGAGCTCTCGAGGTGGTGGCCCAGGGCGTGTACGGGTTCACCGGATGGGTGGACACCGAGCGCCGGGTGGTCGGCGTCCTGGTGGTGCACGGGAAGGTCACGGACGTGTGGCCGGTCGAGCAACGCGTCCGCGAGCTCGTCCGCAAGGCGGTGCCCGTGGCGAAGCAATGAGCAGGGTCTCTCTGCTCCTGCTCCTGCTGCTGGCCTGCGCGTGCGCCTCGGCGCCGGCCACCGCCCCATCTACCCCGGGCGAGGTCCGGGTCGCGGTGACGGTGGACGACCTCCCCCGGCACGGTCCGGAGGCGCCTGGCCAGGACCGTCTCGCGCTCCACCGCGCGCTGCTCGCCGCCCTGAACGGGCACCGCGTCCCGCGGGTGTACGGGTTCGTCAACCCGGGGCGCGCGCAGCCGGGAGACCGGGTGGCGCTCGAGGCCTGGGTCGCCGCCGGGTATCCGCTCGGGAACCACACCGCGCACCACCCGGAGATCGGGAAGGTCGGCCTCGAGGCGTACCTCGCCGACGTCGACGCGGGCGAGCCTCTCCTGGCCGAGCTGCTGGGTCCCGGGCAGGAGAAGGTCTGGAAGGTCTTTCGCTATCCCTACCTCCGGCAGGGAACCGACGTGCCGTCGCGCACCGCGCTGCGCAAGGCGCTGGTCGAGCGCGGGTACCGCATCGCCGAGGTCACCATCGACTTCGACGACTGGGCCTACAACCCGCCCTACGTCCGCTGTCTCCAGCGCGGGGACACGGCCAGCATCGCCGCGATGGAGTCGATGCTGCTCGACTCCGCCGTGGCGCAGCTCCGATGGTCCGACGACACCCTGCGCCGGCTGACGGGACGCTCCGTTCCGCAAGTCCTCCTGCTGCACGCGGGCGCGTTCGACGCGCACATCCTCGACCGGCTCCTTTCTGCCTACGAGAAGGCCGGAGTCCGGTGGATCCCGCTGGACGAGGCGCTCGGGGACCCGGTGTACCAGCGAGAGCCGGATCCGCCGCGCTCCTGGCGGGCCGAGCTCCCGGTCCAGATGATCCGCGCGCGAGAATTGAAGGGTTACCCGTTCACCGCCTCGCCCGAGCCGCTCCTCGAGCGCCTCTGCCGCGACGCGAACGAGCGCGCCGACCGTCCAGATCCCTGACTCAACCTGTCTAGCCTCAGAGCTCCGCGAGGCGCTCGTCGATCTCCTCGGCCAGCGAGGGATGGTTCTGGGCCAGAGCGGTCTCCCGGGCGCCCTCGAGCACCTGGCGGGCCTCGTCCCGCCGGCCGGCGCCGGTCAGCGCGTCCCCGAGGGAGACCAGCGCCGCCGCATAGTCCGGCTGGAGCGAGACGGCGGTTCGGAGGCTCTCGACGGCCTCGGCGTATCGGCGCTCGTCGAGCAAGAGCTTCCCCAGGGAGAAGTGGACCATCGGCGAGCTCGGGTGGTCGGCCGCCAGCTTCCGGAACTGCGCCTCGCGTTCGCTGCCCATCG
>DASXGF010000680.1:0-5888 GCA_036489275.1 Myxococcaceae bacterium
CGAGATGTCTGACACCTCAGTTCGGGACTCCTCGGCTTCGGAATCCCTCGCTCTGACTCGCTCCTCGAGCACGGGGCCATGTGACCGGGCGGGCCAATTTCGAGATGTCTGACAGCCCGGGGACCTGAAGCGCTCGGGTTACCTGCTTCGAGATGTCTGACACCTCGGTCCAGACACCTCGGTCCAGCGCCCTCGGTTTGACTCGGGCCTCGAGTGTTTGGGGCCAACGCCCACCGGGGCCTATCTCGAGGTGTCTGACACCTCCGTCCAGGCGCCCTCGGTTTGACTCGGGCCTCGAGCGCTTGGGCCGCCCGAGTCATTTTCGAGCCGCGCACGACGAGGTGCCTGACACGTCGACCAGAGACTTCCCGACCCGACACCTCGACCAGGGACGTCAAGGCATCCACGGACTTCGACATGACTGACACCTCACCGTCCCCTCACCGTCCCCTCACCGTCCGGCCGTGCCTCGCCGTCCGAGCCATGCGGACAACCCGCCGTCGTCTTCGTCCCGCGCGACGCTCAGCGCCTCGCGGTGTCCAGGAGACCGGAGGAGCGGCGGAAGGTGTTTGACACCTCGAAGAGGGCGACGACATCGACTGGACGAGGGCGCAGAGGCCCAGCCCGCGCTGGCCCGCCTGGCCGAATGGCAACACCCCTTCGCCACGTCCGCTGCGCTGCGGTTTCGCGGTGCGTCAGCACGCACAGCCCTTGCTAATCCGCCGGATGAGCGCACAACGTTCCGCACCCGTCTCTTCACGCCAGAGTCACCTCAAATTCGAGGGGCAACGGGCCTAATCTTGTATTAGAGCAACCTCTCCTCAAGGATTCGTTCTGGAGATGAACTGATGGCGAACCAGATTGACGGGAGCGCGACGACCCTCACGCGGAACAAGGCCCTGCTCGACTGGGTGCGCGACTGCGCCGCCCTCCTCAAGCCGGACCGGATCGTGTGGTGCGATGGCTCCGAGGCCGAGAAGGAGCGGCTCACCAAGCACGCGGTCGACACCGGCGTGCTCATCCCGCTCAATCCCGCAAAGCGGCCCGGCTGCTACCTCCACCGGTCCAACCCCAACGACGTCGCGCGCGTCGAGCACCTCACCTTCATCTGCACCCCGACGAAGGAAGGCGCGGGTCCGACCAACAACTGGATGGCTCCCGACGAGGCCTACGGGAAGCTGACCAAGCTCTTCGACGGCTCGATGAAGGGCCGGACCCTGTACGTCATCCCGTACGTCATGGGGCCCCTCGGCTCGCCGCTGTCGAAGGTGGGCATCGAGATCACCGACAGCGTCTACGTCGTCCTCAACATGCGGATCATGACCCGCATGGGGAAGCCAGCGCTGGACATGCTCGGCGACTCCGACGACTTCAATCGCGGCCTGCACTGCACCGGCGACATCAACCCCGAGCGCCGCTACATCTGCCACTTCCCCCAGGACAACACGATCTGGAGCTTCGGCTCCGGCTACGGGGGCAACGCCCTGCTCGGCAAGAAGTGCCTCGCCCTCCGCATCGGCAGCTACCTGGGCAAGGACGAGGGCTGGTTCGCCGAGCACATGCTCATCCTCGGCGTCGAGAGCCCCGACGGTCAGATGACCTACGTGACCGGCGCGTTCCCCTCCGCCTGCGGCAAGACCAACTTCGCGATGATGATTCCCCCCAAGCGCTTCGCGGGGTGGAAGGTCTGGACCGTCGGCGACGACATTGCCTGGATGCGCGTCGGCAAGGACGGGCGGCTCTGGGCGGTGAACCCGGAGAACGGCTACTTCGGCGTCGCTCCCGGCACGAACTTCGCGTCCAACCCGAACGCGATGCGGACCATCGCCAAGGACACCATCTTCACCAACGTCGCCATGACCAAGGACGGCGACGTGTGGTGGGAGGGGATGGACGGCGAGGTCCCCGACGAGCTCACCGACTGGCAGGGGCGCCCCTGGAAGAAGGGCTCGACCGAGAAGGCCGCCCACCCCAACGCGCGCTTCACCGCGCCGATGACCAACAACCCCGTCCTCTCCAAGCACGCCAACGATCCCGAGGGCGTTCCGGTCAGCGCGATCATCTTCGGCGGCCGCCGCGCGACCACGGTTCCCCTCGTGCTCCAGAGCTTCAACTGGGCGCACGGCGTCTTCCTCGGCTCGACGCTCGGCTCCGAGACGACCGCCGCCGCCACCGGCAAGGTCGGCGTGGTGCGCCGCGACCCGATGGCCATGCTGCCCTTCGCCGGCTACAACATGGGCGAGTACCTGCAGCACTGGCTCGACATGCAGGAGAAGATTCCGTACCCGCCCAAGCTCTTCCAGGTGAACTGGTTCCGGAAGGGCAAGGACGGCAAGTTCCTCTGGCCGGGCTTCGGCGAGAACATGCGGGTCCTGAAGTGGATCGTCGATCGCGCCCACGTTCGCGTCGGCGGCCAGGAGACCCCGTTCGGCTGGGTGCCCAAGGCCGGTGACCTCGACCTCTCCGGGCTCGATATCCCGGCGGAGAAGGTCGACGAGGCCACTCACATCGACCCGGGCGAGTGGAAGAAGGAGCTCACCGACGAGGGCGAGTTCTTCGAGCTCCTCGGCCAGAGCGCGCCCGAGACGCTCCAGCTGCAGCGCAAGCTACTGCTGTCCCGCCTGAACTGAGACCGCCGGCGGCTCGCGCATGACCGGAGCCGCCTGGTGGGAGCACTTCTTCGACGAGGACTACCTCCGCCTCTGGGCCTCCGCGACGCGGGCCGGCGACGACGAGGCCGCCGCGCTCTGGCGAATTCTCGCGCTGGCCCCGGGATGCCGGGTGCTCGACGCCGGCTGCGGATACGGGCGAGTGAGCCTGCCGCTCGCGCGCCTTGGGGCGCACGTCCTCGCAGTGGACCAGGCCGCTCCATTGCTCGCCGAGGCCGAGCGCCGTCGCGGGGACCTCGCCCCCGAGCAGCTCCGCTTCGTTCGCCACGACCTGAGGACACCGCTCGGCGAGTCGGGCTTCGACGTGGCGCTCAGTCTCTTCAGCTCGCTCGGCTACGGGAGCGAGGACGACGATGCGGCCATCCTCCGCACGCTCTCCGCCGCGGTGAGGCCCGGCGGAAAGGTGGCGGTCGACACCATGCACCGCGACGTGCTCGCCGCCCGCCTCGCTCGCGACGCCGTTCCCGCACACCGGCTGCCGGACGGGACGTTGCTCCTCGAGGAGGCCCGCTTCGACCCGGTGGCCGGACGGGTGGACACCACCTGGTTCTGGGCCGGGTCGCAGGGCGCGGGGCAGAAGGCGATGTCGGTCCGGGTCTACACCATCACCGAGCTGGTCCGGTTGATGGAGCGGGCAGGCCTGCGCCTCGAGGCCGCGCTCCATCCCTCGGGCGCCCCGTTCAGTCCAGCCGGTCCGACGCTCGGCGGTCGGGTGCTCCTGGTCGGCGTCCGCTGAGCGGCCTCGCGGCGGGGAATCGCTCCGGTCCGAGACGCGTTTGTCTTGCCGCCGCTGGCCGGACCGGGCATCACCGCTCGTGACGGGGCGTCACGGAGCACGGTAGCGCTCCTGAGCGCGGGAGAGGGCGAGCAGTGACGAGGCGTCGAGCCTGGTGGATGGCTGCGCTGGTGTGCGCTCCCACGCTCGCGCTCGCCCGGACCCCGGCGCCGCAGGCCCCGGCAACACAGAACCCGGCACCTCCGTCCACCCCTCCTCCCGAGAGCGCCGCGCCCGAGGCCGAGACTCCCTCCGCCCCGACCCTGACCCGTGCGCCGACAGTGGAGCGCTTCGTCGAGGCCCCCTACCCGCCCGAGGCCGAGGCCCAGAAGCTCGAGGGCCGCGTCGTCCTCAGCATCGACATCTCGGCAACCGGCGAGGTGACTCGCGCCGAGGTCGTCGAGCCCGCCGGTCACGGCTTCGACGATGCTGCCCTCGCTGCGATCCGGCAGTTCCGGTTCACGCCGGCGGAGATCGACGGCAAGCCCAGCGCCGTCCGCATCACCTATGCCTACGACTTCGTGCTCCGGCCGGCGCCGTCCGAGTCGCAGGTGAAGCAGGAAGGACCGGTGAACTTCAGCGGCCGCGTGCTCGAGCGCGGCAACCGCAAGCCGCTCGCCGGCGCGGAGGTGGCGCTCCCCGCGCTCGGAACGAGCACCGTGACCGACGCCAGGGGCGAGTTCTCCTTCCACGACGTGCCCGCGGGGGACGTCCACGTGGTCATCACCGCCAGCGAGTTCCAGCGCTTCGAGAGCACCGAGCGCATCGACCCCGGCAAGCAGACTCGGGCCACCTACCACGTGCTCCGCACCTTCTTCTCCCCCTACGAGACGGTGGTGCGAGGCGCACGGGAGAAGAGGGAGGTGAGCCAGACCTCGCTCTCGCTCCAGGAGATCCAGCGCATTCCCGGCACCACCGGTGACGCGCTCAAGGTGGTGCAGAACCTCCCCGGCGTCGCCCGGCCTCCGCTGAACGGCGGCCTCATCGTCATCCGGGGGACCAGCCCGCGCGACTCGGGCATCTTCCTCGACGGCGAGCGGATCCCGCTGCTCTTCCACTTCGGGGGCCTGACCGCCGTCTACAACAGCGAGCTGCTCGAGTCGGTGGACTACCTCCCCGGCAACTTCTCGTCCTACTACGGCGGCATCGTCGGCGGCGTCGTGGACGTCAAGAGCCGCAACCCCAGGACCGACGGCTTCCACGGAGTCCTCGAGGTCAACGCCTACAACGCCAACGTCGTCCTCGAGACGCCGATCACGGACACCCTGAGCATCGCAGTCGCCTACCGGCGCTCGTACATCGACCTCCTCCTGCCACTGTTCCTCAAGGACGACTCACCGAGCTTCACCGTCGCCCCGCGCTACGACGATGCACAGCTCAAGCTCGCCTGGAAGCCGAATTCGAAGAACACCTTTCAGCTGCTCGGTCTCCACAGCCAGGACGCGCTCCAGCTCATCACCAAGAGCTCGGTGGCGGCCGACCCCACGCTGGGGCGGGATTTCAAGAACGAGACCGGCTTCAACCAGCTCCGGCTCCGCCACACCTTCGCCGATGACCGATGGCGAGTGGACACCATCGCAGGATTCGATCGCACCGAGGTGGACCTGAACATCGGAGGCCAGCGAGGCCTCACCCTCGGTGCGAGCACCTGGGCGATCCGGAGCACTGCCGAGCGACGTCTCGCGGAGTGGATCACCCCGGCCCTCGGCGTCGACTGGACCTACACGAACGGGACCTTCCGCGCGGCCCTCGGCCAGGCCCCGCGCGAGGGTGAGCCGGCATACTTCGGGCCTACCCGGGAGATCCTCTACGCGGACTCGCCCTTTTGGCAGAGCCAGCTCGGGCTCTGGACCGAGCTCCGGCTCCGTCCCTTCCCCTCGTTGCTGATCATCCCTGGCGTTCGGATGGACATCGTCACCATCCGGCTCCAGAAGACGCCGCTCCTCACCGTGGACCCACGCCTTGCGGTGCGCTGGATGGTGCTCCCCGAGGTGCTGACCTTGAAGATGGGCGTCGGTCTCTACCACGCGCCGCCCTCGCTCCAGGCCGGCGAGGTCGACTCGGTGTTCGGCAATCCCGACCTCGGGAGCCGCTACGCGCTCCAGACCAGCGTCGGCACCGAGTGGAACATCCGGCCCGACCTGCTCCTCAGTACCGAGGTCTTCTACAACCGGCTCTGGGACATCCCGGTCAGCACGGACGCGCTCATCGTGCGGAACGGGCAGATGGTGCCCGAGAACCTGGTCAACGAGGGACGGGGGCGGATCTACGGGTTCGAGCTGCTCTTCCGCCAGGCGCTGACCCGGCGGCTGTTCGGGTGGATCGCGTACACCTTCTCGCGGAGCGAGCGGATCGACCGGCCGGGCGCGAACTGGCGTCTCTTCGATTTCGACCAGACGCACGTGCTGACCGCGATCGCCAGCTACAAGCTCGGCGCCAGATCG
>DASXGF010000710.1:0-5961 GCA_036489275.1 Myxococcaceae bacterium
CGATGGCCTCGCCGGAGGAGATGCTGTCCCCTTCCTTCTTGAGCCACTTGACGATCTTCCCCTCGGTCATCGTCGGGGAGAGCGCCGGAAGCTGTACCTCGGTGGCCATGGCTCAGGTCCCCTCTTCCCGGTACATCACCTTCTTCACCGCCGCCACGATCCGCTCGGCCGACACCTCGGTCGCCTTCTCCAGCACCGCGGCGTAGCTGCGGTTCACGTCGAGCCCCGTCACCCGCTCCACCGGAGCGTCGAGATCGTCGAACGCCTTCTCCTGGATGATGTCCGCGATCTGCGCGCCCACCCCGCAGAAGCTCCAGCCCTCCTCGACCACCACCGCCCGGTTCGTCTTCCGGACCGAGGCGAGGATCGCCTCCTCGTCCAGCGGCTTCAGCGTCCGCAGGTCGATCAGGTCGACGTGGATCCCTTCCTTCTCCAGCGCCTGCGCTGCCTGCTCGCAGAAGTAGTACATCCGCGACCAGGTGATGATCGTCGCGTCGTTCCCCTCGCGCTTGAGGTCCGCCTTGCCGATGGGCAGCACGTACTCGCCGGTCGGCACCTCGCCCTTCACCCCGTAGAGCAGCTCGGCCTCGAGGAAGATGCTCGGGTTGTCGTCCCGGATCGCCGCCTTCAAGAGGCCCTTGGCATCCGCCGGCGTCGAGGGTGCGAGGATCTTCAGCCCCGGGAAAATTGCGTAGTTCGCCTCCAGCGACTGGCTGTGCTGCGACGACAGCCGCCCGCCCGCCCCATTCGGTCCGCGGAAGACGATGGGACAGCGCAGCTGCCCGCCCGCCATGTGCCGAAGCTTGGCCGCGTTGTTGACGATCTGGTCCATCGCCAGGATCGCGAAGTTCCAGGTCATCATCTCGATGACCGGCCGCAGACCCACCATCGCCGCGCCCACGCCCAGGCCCGCGAAGCCCAGCTCGCTGATGGGCGCGTCCACCACCCGAGCGCTGCCGAACTTGTCGAGCAGCCCCTGGCTCACCTTGTACGCCCCGTTGTAGCGCGCGACCTCTTCCCCCATCAGGAAGACGTTGACGTCGCGTTCCATCTCCTCGGAGAGCGCCTGGTTCAGCGCCTCGCGCCATGCAATCTCTGGCATCGCTCGATCGTCCTCGTCGCTCTCGTCGTCAGGCCCGCGCCGGCTGCTTTGCCGGCTGCTTCAGCCCGGCCTTCTCGTCCGCCTCCTCGGCCTGCTCACGAGGCTCGAGGTCCCAGGTCACCTTGTAGTCCTTCGGTCCGGGCCACACCGGCCAGTCCACCTTGATGCCCAGCACCCGTTCCCGCGGCTTCACGTCGGGCTCGCCCGGCTCGACCATCACGTCCTCGTGGAGCTCGTCGAGCGACGGCTCGGGCGACTCGTCGGCGAACTTCACCGCCGCGTCCACCTGCGCCTTCACCTCGGCGTCGATCTTCTCGAACTCCGACTCGGGGATCTTCACCGTCTCCACGCAGTAATGGCGCAGCTTGGGGATCGGGTCGCCCTTCCGCTCCGTCTCCACCTCGGCCTTGGTCCGGTACGTCGCCGCGTCGGACATCGAGTGCCCGCGGTAGCGGTAGGTGTTGGCCTCGAGGAGCACCGGCCCCTTCCCGGAACGGGCGTACGCGGCGCAGTCCTTCACCGCCTCGTAGACCGTGAGGACGTCCATCCCGTCCACCGGCTCGCCGCGAATGCCGTAGGCCGAGGCGCGCTTGTAGACCTCCGGCAGCGGCGAGACGCGCGCGAAGGCCGTCCCCATCCCGTAGCGGTTGTTCTCGCAGAGGAAGATGACCGGCAGCGACCACTTGGACGCCATGTTGAGCGTCTCGTGGAACGCGCCCTGGTTCGCGGCGGCCTCGCCGAAGTAGCAGACCGTCACCCGGCCGTCGTCGCGGTACTTCGAGGCGAAGGCCAGACCCGCGGCGAGCGGAATCTGCCCGCCCACGATGCCGTACCCGCCGAGCACGAAGTGCTCGACGTCGAAGATGTGCATCGAGCCGCCCTTGCCCTTGCAGTACCCGGTGGCACGGCCGAACAGCTCGGCCATGACCATTCCCGGATCCGCACCGCGGGTCAGGGGGTAGGCGTGATCCCGGTACGCCCCGAGCTGGTAGTCGTCCGGGCGGAGGGCCTCGGTGGTCCCGACCGCGACCGCCTCCTGCCCGATGTACAGGTGGCAGAAGCCGTTGATCTTTCCCTGCTGGTAGGACTGGGCGGCCCGTTCCTCGAAGCGCCGGATCAGGTACATCTTCCGGTACATCGACAGGAGCTGGTCCTTGGGGAGCTGAGGTGCCATGCCGCAGGGCTCCATATCGATTCGAGCCCGGGTTTTCCAAGGGATCCGGGCATGGCGCGCCGCGGCGCGCGGTTCACAGCTTTTCAGGCGTCTGTCGGCTCGAGCGCGAGGTGCGGCACCACGCTGACCCGCGGGGCGAGCGTTGACACCCGGCCCGAGTGCCCGGTCGCCACGAGCACCACCTCCGCCTCGGGAAAGGTCTCCCGGAAGTCGTTCACGTGGCCGGGCTCGTTGTCGAAGGCGGCCACCAGCCTCCCGAGTGAGGCAAGGCGGGCGTGCGCGGACCGCTTGAACGCATCGTCGCTGACGGACGGGTCGTCGGGCTTCAGCCACAGCTGAACCCCGGGCCCCGGCAGCGGAAACCCGAACCGGCGCAGGACCTCCTCGGTCCCGGGGCGCATCCGCTCGGGCCGGGCGGTCAGGTAGACCAGCTGCACACCCGTCGCGTGCGCCCGCCGGGCGTAGGCGGCCGCCCCGCGGACCGGGACGTCCTGAAGGCAGGCCTCCGAGGTGAAGAAGCGCTCCACCCAGTGCTTCCGGAGATCCGGGAGCCACCGGGCGATCGCCTCGGCGTCGAGCCCCGCCCGGGCGAGCGACTCGCGGGTATCGAACCCGGTGACCATGTGCTCGGGCTGGAAGCCTTCCAGCGCAGTGATGCCGTGGCGGCTCCCGAAGTCGCGGACGATGGCCGCCTGGCGGGGGCGGTTGTCCAGGAGGGTCGAGTCCAGGTCGAAAGCGACCACGCCGCCCGGCCCCGCCGCCTGCGCCGCGGCGAGGATGTCCGTCAGGACGCGCTGCCACTCCGGGTGGTGCGGGAACTGCATCGAGGCCCGTCTACTGCCGGGACCCCGGTCGCGTCGACGGCTCTAGCTCGCCAGGATGCGGGCGCGCTTCCGGACCGCCGCCTCGTGCTCGTCGAGCAGCGTGGCCAGCTCCTCGAGCTCCTCGGGCGTCATGCTGTCGAGCGCGCGAAGCACGTCCTCCATCCGGAACTCCGGGTCGAGCCGGATGGCGCCCACGAGGTCGAGCACCGGAACCGGGCGGGGACCTGGAGAGTCGGAGTCGGACATGGTCACAGGTGCGATTGCACCTCCCGCGCCGGCCCCAAGTCGGCGGAATCCCGAGGACTCAGGTGGGTCAGGGGACTCGGGAGGGGGTCTTCCCCACCCCCTCGGCCAGGAAACGGCCGACCATGACCTCGGTCTTCGCATCCTCGACCTCGCCCCTCCGGCATGCCTCGAGGAGCCGGTCCACCGGCCACCAGTGGAGCGTCGCCCCCTCCTCGAGCGGCGAGCCGTCTCCGTGCGGGCTGCCCTGGGGCCGTCCGGTGACCTCGATGGCGGTGGGGTGGATCTTCTCGGAGAGGATGCCCGGTGCGAGGAAGAAGCTCCCCCCGAGGACGGTGACCTCGTCCGGCGAGACGCGGTACCCGGCCTCCTCGGCGGTCTCCTCTGCCGCGCGCCGGCGAACTCCGGCCTCGCCTCGGTCCTCCGGCTCGAGGATGCCGGCGACCAGCTCTTCGAGGAGCAGGTACGGACGCGGGTCGGGCACGGGCAGCGGCAAACCGGCGCGGAAAAGCGCCGCGGGGCGCAGCCCCTTCCGGGTGAGGACCTCGATGCCCTGCGCTCCCCGGCGCCAGATGAGGACGGCCACCGCGTCGGGGATGGGTCGGTCCACGACGTCCACCCGGTAGTCGCGGGATGCGGACCCATCAGCGTGCCTGTTGCGGCACACCAGTCGTTTGATGTGCAGGAAGCCCTCGTCGCAGCGCGAGCGCGCCGTGATGTCCTCCACCACCTCGATGCCGGTCACCACGTCGCGGTCCATGGCAGGGAGGATGCCACGCGCCGCGGACGCGCTCGATGTCCATCACCATGCACTACGAACGAAACGGATCCGTTCTCCACTCGACTCCGTCCACCAGCGCTCACCTGACTTGCAGAACAGGTTTTCGACCGTGACCACCCTGGGCCCAGATGAAAGGTTCTACCGCGAAGTGACCCCATGTCCTGCTGGACCATGACGTTCGTCACTTCACATCCGCACGCCACCTTGGAAGCTGCGAGGTTTCGATGACCCAAAAGCTCTACGATATCCTGGCCCGCCACGAGGCGGACTTGCTCCGCGAGTGGCTGCGCGAGCAGATGAAGTCCCTGCGTTCCGACCTCATCCGTGAGGAGGAGCTCAAGCAGCAGAGCACCGAATTCCTCCGCCTTTTCCTCGAGGCGCTCCGTTCCGGAGAGGAGGTCGACATCACCGCGACGAAGTGGAGCGAGATTCGTGGCTTCCTGGAGAAGGTCTCCGCGAGCCGGACCGTCCAGGGCTTCAGCCCGAGCCAGACCGCCACCTTCGTCTTCAGCCTCAAGCAGCCGATCTTCACCCGGCTCCGCACCGAGGACCGGAGCGCGGACGATCTGGCCAGCGATGTCTGGCGCGTCACCCTCCTCCTCGACTCGCTGGGCCTCTTCACCACCGAGGTGTTCCAGAAGAGCCGCGAGGCGACCATCGCCCGCCAGCATGAGGAGATGCTCGAGCTCTCCACGCCGGTGGTCACCCTCTGGGAAGGCGTCCTCGCCCTCCCGCTCATCGGGACGCTGGACAGCCAGCGCACCCAGTCGGTGATGGAGGCGCTGCTCCAGCGCATCGTCGAGACCGAGTCGGACATCGCGATCATCGACATCACCGGCGTGCCCACGGTCGACACCCTCACCGCCCAGCATCTCCTCAAGACCATCACCGCGGCCCGGCTGATGGGCGCCGACTGCATCATCAGCGGCATCCGGCCGCAGATTGCCCAGACCATCGTCCACCTCGGGGTCAGCCTGGGAGACGTGGTGACCAAGTCCAGCCTCGCCGGCGCGTTCCAGGTCGCGCTCGCTCGCCGCGGCGACCAGATCGTCCGGGGCGCCGCCACCCGCACCCCAGACACGGGCCGGTAAGCCGATGGACCGCATTCCCATTCTCAAGATGGGTCCACATCTCCTGGTGACCATCCAGGTGGACATGCACGACCAGCTGGCGATGGCCCTTCAGGAGGACCTCACCGCTCGCATCGAGAAGGAGAAGGCCCAGGGCGTCCTCCTCGACATCTCGGCCCTCGAGGTCGTCGACTCGTTCATCGGACGGGTGATCGGAAACATCGCCCTCACCTCGCGGATCCTCGACGCGGAGACCGTGGTGGTGGGGATGCAGCCCGCGGTGGCCATCACGCTCGTGGAGCTCGGGCTATCGCTCCAGGGAGTCCGGACCGCGCTCAACGTCGAGCGAGGAATGCAGATCCTCGCCCAGAGGGTGGACACCCAGCGCGGGGCGCATCAGCGCCTGGGGGTCCGGGGTGCCCGGAACGACTGAGCGCGTTCCCATCCGGACGTCCCAGGACGTCGTGATGGTCCGCCAGCGAGCCCGGTCGCTCGCGGCTGGACAGGGCCTTTCCCTCGTGGACCAGACGAAGGTCGTGACCGCCGCGAGCGAGCTCGCCCGCAACACCCTGGAGCACGGCAAGGGCGGAGAGGCCGTCCTCGAGACGGTGGAGAACGGGACGCGGAGAGGAATCCGTCTCACCTTCGTGGACGAGGGGCCCGGAATCCCCGACGTCGATGCGGCCCTCAGGGACGGCTTCACCACTGGCACCGGGATGGGTCTCGGACTTCCCGGCGCCCGCCGCCTGATGAACGAGTTCTCCATC
>DASXGF010000722.1:0-6020 GCA_036489275.1 Myxococcaceae bacterium
CGAGATGGCGATGTTCCTGGACGCCTTCGACCCGCTCCTGCGGCAGGGGCGGCTGACGGTCGTCCCGGGAAACCACGACCGGATCGGCGAGGACTCGGGCCGGGCGCTGATGAAGGGGCGGCGGGTGGCGGTGGAGGAGCATCCGGGCCTCTACCTGGCCGGTCTCGCTCGGATTCGTGGGCGAGCACAACGCGCTGAACGCGACCGGCGCCTTCGCCCTCGCCCTGGCGCTCGGCTACCGCCCGGAGGAATGCGTGCAGGGGCTCGAGGCGGCACGCCCGTACGCGCGGCGGCTGAACGTGGTGGAGGCAGCTGGCGGCTGGACGGTGGTGGACGACTGCTACAACGCCAACCCCGCCTCGATGGTCGCCGCGCTGGACACGGCGCGGATCCTCGCCGCCGGAGGCCGGGTGGTGGTGGTGCTCGGCGACATGCTGGAGCTGGGCCCGGGCGAGCAGGAGGAGCACGTGGCGCTGGGTGCGCGGGTGTCGCAGGCGGCGTCCGTCGCCGCATTCCTCGGGCCGAGGAGCGCCTGGACCGCCGGTGCGGCGAAGGGCATCGAGTCGGCACACTTCCTGGAAGTGGATCCGCTCTGGGAGTGGCTCCGGCCGCGACTGCGGCCCGGGGACCTCGTTCTGGTGAAGGGAAGCCGCGGCATGCGTCTCGAGCGGATGGTGGAAAAACTGACCGGAGTGGCGACTTCCGGGGGACACTGAGGCGCTCTCGCAACCGTGCTCTTCCTCCTCTACCGCCTGCTGCAGGACTCACAGGCGCAGCGGTTCTTCAACTTCCTCCGCTATCCCACCTTCCGCATCGTTGCGGCAGGTATCGCCGCGCTGCTGATCGGGCTGCTCTGGGGCCGCCGCTTCATCGAGCAGCTGCGCCTCACCCAGCACGGCCAGAGCAACATCCGCGAGGACACGCCGGACCGTCACCAGACGAAGAAGGGCACGCCGACGATGGGCGGCGCGATGATCCTCGTCTGCATCGGGCTGGCGACGCTGCTCTTCGCCGACCTGTCGTCGCGGGTGGTGTGGGTCGCGCTGCTCTGGACCTTCGGTTACGCCTTCATCGGCTTCCTCGACGACTGGCTGAAGCTGTCGAAGCGCAACAGCAAGGGCCTGGCGGGGAAGAAGAAGCTCGCGCTGCAGACGCTGTTCTACCTGGTGGGGGTGTTCGGAATCCTCTGCACCTGGAAGGGCGGGGTGCCGCATCTTCTGATCGAGACCCGCATCACCGTCCCCTTCATCCCCACCCGGCACTTCAATCCCAACCTCGGCTGGGCCTACATCTTCTTCGCCTGGGTCGTGGTGGTCGGCACCTCGAACGCGGTGAACCTCACCGACGGGCTGGATGGCCTGGCCATCGTGCCGACCATCGTCGCCGCGACCACCTTCGCCATCCTCTGCTACGTGGCGGGGAGCGGGCTGCACATCGCGGACGTGCAGGAGATCGCCGGGCAGCAGCGTCTGGTGAGCACCCCGCTCTGGCGCTACCTGGGCATCCTTCCGGTCGCCGGAGGGGCGGAGCTGGCCGTGTTCTGCGCGGCCATCGTGGGCGCGGGGCTGTCCTTCCTCTGGTTCAACACCTACCCGGCCAGCGTCTTCATGGGGGACATCGGCTCGCTGGCGCTCGGCGGTGGCCTGGGCGGGCTGGCGGTGCTCAGCAAGAACGAGATCGCCTCGGCGATCATCCACGGGGTGTTCCTGGCCGAGGCGCTCTCGGTGATGATCCAGGTCGCCTCGTTCAAGATGACCGGCCGCCGCGTCTTCAAGATGGCACCGGTGCACCACCACTTCGAGCTCAAGGGGCTGTCCGAGCCGAAGATCATCGTCCGTTTCTGGATCGTCTCCATCGTCTGTGGCGCGGTGGCGCTGATGACGCTCAAGCTGCGCTGACGTGGACCTCGGCGGAAAGCAGGTGTCGGTTCTCGGCGCGGGCAAGAGCGGGCTCGCCGCGTCCGAACTGCTGCTGTCGCGCGGCGCACGGGTGACGCTCCGGGACGAGCGGCCGGCAGACCAGCTCGGTGCCGAGGCGCTCGCCTCACGGGGCGTGGCGGTCCTGGGAGGCGCAGCGCTCGGCTCCGTCGATCTCGGCCGGCCGGACCTGGTGGTGGTGAGCCCGGGAGTTCCGCTGGGCCTTCCCTCCGTCGTCCGCGCCCGCGAGAGCGGCGTCTCGGTCTGGGGGGAGATCGAGCTCGCCGCGCGCTTCCTTCCCCCGGGAGCGCTGGTCCTCGGGGTGACCGGAACCAACGGCAAGAGCACCACGACCGCGCTGCTCGGCGCGCTGTGCAAGGCAGGCGGCCTGGACCCCTTCGTCGGCGGAAACCTCGGGACGCCGCTCTCTCGAGCCGTGCTCGAGCCGCTGCGGCGGGCCTACGTGCTCGAGCTGTCCAGCTTCCAGCTCGAGGGGATGGAGACGGTCCGCGTGCACGGCGCGACAGTGCTCAACCTCACCCCGGACCATCTCGACCGCTACGACGGGATGGAGGGCTACGCCGCGGCGAAGGCGCGCATCTTCCGCAACCAGGAGCCGGCGGACGTGGCAGTGGTGAACGCCGACGACCCCTGGACGCTCGGAATGCTCGACGCCGCGCGCGCCCGGCGGTTCGCCTTCGGCCTTCGGCCCTGCCAGCCTCCGCCCCGGGGGGTGTCCGGCACCGCGGAGCCGGTCGAGGGCGGCTTCCAGCTCGGCTTCGCCGGCCTGCACTTCCGGGTGGAGAACCGAGCGCTACGGGGCGCGCACAACCTGGCCAACGCGATGGCGGCGACGCTCCTGGCCTTTCACGCCGGGGTCGGCCGCGAGGCGCTACAAACAGGACTGGACGGCTTCCCCGGGCTGCCGCACCGGCTCGAGTCGATCCGGACGCTCGACGGGGTGGAGTGGATCAACGACTCGAAGGCCACCAACGTGGACTCGGTCCTGACCGCCCTGGCAGCGTTCGCGGGTCAGCGGATCTGGCTGATCGCCGGCGGGAAGGGGAAGGGCGCGCCGTACCGCCCGCTGGTGGAGGCGGCGGTCGGAAAAGTCGCGGGGGTGCTCACCCTTGGGCAGGATGCCCCTCTCCTCGAATTGGAGTTCTCCCCCGTGCTGCCCGTGCATTCTTGCGAGACGCTGGACCGTGCGGTCGCGCGGGCGCGTGCGCTCGCCCGGCGAGGCGACGTCGTTCTCCTCTCCCCGGCCTGCGCCTCCTTCGACCAGTTCCGGAACTTCGAGCACCGCGGTGAGACGTTCCGCGCGCTCGTCGAGGCCTTGTCGTGACGCCGCGGCGGAACACCCCGCCCTCGCCGGCGCTCCCCGACGGGCGCTCGGAGCCGGTGCGGCTGTCGGTCGATCCAGTGCTGCTCGGGGCGATCCTGGCGCTCGTCTCGCTCGGGCTGGTGATGGTCTACTCGGCGAGCGCGGTCGTCGCGGCCGAGAAGCAGGGCAACGGCTTCTACTTCCTCGAGCGGCAGCTGGTCGCCTCGGGCGTGGGGCTCGTGGTCATGGCCACTGCCGTTCGGCTGGGCTACCGGCGGCTCGCCCGCCTGGCGTACCCGATGCTGCTGCTGAGCATCGTGCTGCTCGTGCTCGTGCTCGTCCCGGGAATCGGCACGGTGGTGGGCGGTGCGCGCCGCTGGCTCCGGCTTCCGGGACTGAGCCTCCAGCCGGCGGAGATCGCCAAGTTCACCTGGGTGGTGTACCTGGCGTACTCGCTGGCGAAGAAGCGGGAGAAGGTGGCCACGTTTTCCATCGGGTTCCTGCCGCACCTGCTCCTGGCAGGGCTGCTGGTCGCGCTCTGCATGGCGGAGCCCGACTTCGGCAGCTCGGTGGAGCTGCTGGTCCTCCTCTTCATCCTCCTCTTCGCCGCGGGGACGAAGGTCTCGTACCTGGTGGGCTCGGTGCTGCTGGCCCTGCCGATGGCCTACGCGGCCATCGCCCACTCGCCGTACCGCTGGGCGCGGATCAAGGCCTTCCTCGATCCCTGGGCGCACCGGCACGACATCGGGTACCAGGTCGCGCAGTCGCTGATCTCCGTGGGCTCGGGCGGGTTCTTCGGGCTCGGGCTGGGTGAGAGCCGGCAGAAGCTGTTCTTCCTTCCCGAGGCCCACACCGACTTCATCTTCAGCATCATCGGCGAGGAGCTGGGCCTGCTCGGAGCGGTGGCCACGATCGTGCTCTACGGCATCGTGGTGTGGCGGGGGACGCGAGCGGCCCTGCGCGCGCCGGAGACCTTCGGCACGTACCTCGGGCTGGGCCTGACGGCGATGCTCGGCTTCCAGGCCGCGGTGAACATGGGCGTGGCGATGGGGATGCTCCCGACCAAGGGGCTCACCCTGCCGTTCGTCTCCTACGGCGGCTGCTCGCTGGTGGTCTCGATGGCCGCGGCGGGCGTGCTGCTCGCGCTCAGCGCCTCCTCTGCCCCGATGCGAAACCCCGGATCGTCGCGCGTCCGCCGGATGCAGGAGGCGGTTGCGTGAGGATGCTGATCGCCGGCGGCGGGACGGGTGGACATCTGTTCCCCGGCATCGCCCTGGCGGAGGAGGTCACCACGAGGCATCCGGACAACCGGGTGCTGTTCGTCGGGACCACCCGGGGGCTCGAGGCGCGGGTGGTGCCGGCGGCGGGCTTTCCGCTGGAGACCATCGAGGTGCGCGGGCTCAAGGGGATGGGGTTGCTGCGCTCGCTCCAGGCGCTGCTCCTCCTCCCGCTGTCGTTCCTCGCCAGCTGGCGCATCGTGGGCCGCTTCCGGCCGGACGTGGTGGTTGGCGTCGGAGGCTACGCGTCGGGGCCGGTGGTGCTGGCCGCCTGGACCCGCGGCGTGGCGACCGCGATCCAGGAGCAGAACGCGCTGCCCGGTGTCACCAACCGCATCCTCGGGCGCATCGTGCGCGCGGTGTTCGTCGCCTTCGAGCAGGCGCGCGCGGCGTTCCCTCCGCGGAAGACGTTCCTGGTGGGCAACCCCGTCCGTCGAAAGCTGATGGACAACTACCTCCGCAGCCGTCCGCAGGTGACCGACGGGCGGTTCCGGCTGCTCGTGGTGGGCGGCTCGCTGGGGGCGCGCGGGCTGAACACCCGGATGCTCGAGGCGCTGCCTTTCCTGGGAACGCTGCGGGCGCAGATGGACATCGTGCACCAGACCGGGGCGGCGGACCTCGAGCGGGTGAAGGCCGGGTACGCGGCAGCGGGCGTCACCGCCGAGGTGGTGCCGTTCGTCGACGACATGTCCGCCGCCTACGGGCGGGCCTCCCTGGTCCTCTGCCGCGCCGGGGCGACCACGGTGGCCGAGCTGACCATCTGCAAGAAGGCGGCGATCTTCGTTCCGTTCCCCTTCGCCACCGACGACCACCAGGCGATCAACGCGAAGGCCCTGGTCGACGTGGGGGCGGCGCTGATGTTCCGCGAGTCGGAGCTGACCGGCGAGAAGCTGGCCGGCGAGCTGCGGCGCCTTGCGGCCGAGCCCGAGACGCTGCAGCGGATGGAGCGGGCCGCGGGGGCCCTGGGGCGTCCCGAGGCGGCGCGCGAGCTGGTGGACCTCTGCGCCGAGCTGGTGGCCCCGCCAACCGGCCGCAGCCAGATGGTGCCGCGATGACTCGACGCACTCCGGTGGTCAGTCTGTTCAAGACCCGGCACGCGGCGCAGGTCCACTTCGTGGGCATCGGCGGGATCGGGATGAGCGGCATCGCCGAGGTGCTGATCAACCTCGGCTACCGGGTGAGCGGCTCGGACCTGAAGGAGTCGGAGACCACGCGGCGGCTACACCGGCTCGGAGCGCGCCTGGAGATCGGCCACCGGGCGGAGAACCTGGTCTCGGCGGACGTGGTGGTCATCTCCTCGGCGGTGCGGCGCGACAACCCCGAGGTGCTTGCCGCCCAGGCACGGAAGATCCCGGTCATCCCGCGGGCGGAGATGCTCGCCGAGCTGATGCGCCTGAAGTACGCGGTGGCCGTCGCCGGGAGCCACGGGAAGACCACCACCACCTCGATGGTGGCGACGGTGATGAACGCCGCCGGCCTCGATCCGACGGCGGTGGTGGGCGG
>DASXGF010000729.1:0-10389 GCA_036489275.1 Myxococcaceae bacterium
CCGCCCGGCCAGGGCCTGTCCGGAGATGCCGGTGGGGAAACCGAGGTAGTTCTCGATCTTGGCGCTGTATCCGGCCTGTCCTCCCGGAGCGTTGTTCTCCAGGACCAGAACGTCCAGGCCCTCGCTCGCCGCGTACACGGCGGCCGAGAGGCCCGCCGGCCCCGCCCCGACCACCACCACGTCACGGACCGCGGTGCAGGTGATCCCCGCGTTGAAGCCCAGGCACTCGGCCACCTCCTCGTTGCTCGGGACCTTGAGGAGCTTGGTCCCCCGACAGATCAGTACCGGGATGTCCTGAGGCCCGATCTGGAAGCGCTCGACGAGGACCTTCGCTCCCTCGTCCTGCTCCACGTCGAGGTACACGTAAGGATGGGAGTTGCGCTCGAGAAACTCCCGGAGCCCCTGCGTCTTGGGACAGTGACGCGAGCCCACGACCACCGCGTCGCCGAAGTGGTTGCTGATCAGGGCCACGCGGCGGAGGATGAACGCCCGCATCAGGAGCTCGCTCAGCTCTGCGTCGGCCACGATGAGGTTCCGCAGCCCCTCGGGAGGGATGTCCACCACCTCCCCATCGCCCCTGAACCGTCCGGTGGCCAGGGCACGGCGGCCGGCGAGCATCGCGGTCTCTCCGCTGAAGTTCCCCGGCTCGTGGCGGACGATGAGGGTCTCGGTCTCCCCTTGCGGCTGCACGACGTCCAGCGCCCCCCGGAGGACGACGAAGAAGTGCGTCGCGTCGTCCCCCTGTCTGAAGAGGACCTCGCCGTCCTTCACGGTGCGGCGCGTGCCGAAACGTGAGATTCGCTGGAGCTGCGACTCGGTGAGGGTGGGAAAGATCTGCTCCCGCCGCTCGACGTGCATGGAGGTGACGGCCATAGGCCCGCGACACTAACGGGCGGCCAGGCCGGGAGCCGGCGAAACAATCAGCCGGGGACGGGTTCTGCGCCTGCCACGGGCGAGCCGTCCGCCAGCCTCCGCCGGTGCCGGGAGAACTTGTCCAGGAACAGGTAGATGACCGGCGTGGTGTAGAGGGTCAGCAGCTGGCTCAGGAGGAGCCCGCCCACCACGCTGATGCCCAGCGGCTTGCGCAGCTCGGAGCCGAGGCCGGACCCCAGGGCCAGCGGCAGGGCGCCGAACATCGCGGCCAGGGTGGTCATGAGGATCGGCCGGAACCGCAGCTCGGAGGCCTTGAGGATGGCCTCCCGCGTCGAGAGCCCCTCGCTCCGCTCCGCCTCGATGGCGAAGTCCACCATCATGATCGCGTTCTTCTTCACGATTCCGATGAGGAGGATGATCCCGATGATCGCCACGATGCTCAGGTCGGTCCCGGTGAGCATCAGGGCCAGCAGCGCGCCCACGCCCGCGGTGGGCAGCGTGGAGAGGATGGTCAGTGGGTGGACGTAGCTCTCGTAGAGCACTCCGAGCACGATGTAGACCGCGAGCAGCGCCAGGACGATCAGCAGCGGCTGGCTGGACAGCGACTGCTGGAACGCCTGTGCCGTGCCGGTGAAGCCGCCGGTGACGCTGGCCGGGAGCCGGATCTCCGCCTCGGCCCTCTGGACCGCCTGCACTGCGTCGCCGAGTGACTTCCCCGGGGCGAGGTTGAAGGAGAGGGTCACCGAGGGGAACTGCCCCTGGTGGTTGATGGAGGTGGGCAGGTTGCCGCGGCTGATGCTGACCACCGCGGCGAGGGGCACCAGCCCGCCGCTCTGGGTCCGGACGTAGAGGTTCTTCAGCGAGTCCTCGTTCTCCAGATAGGGCTGGGTGACCTCCATCACCTGGCGGTACTGGTTGGCCGCGCCATAGGTGAGGCCGATCTGCCGCTGGCCGTACGCGTCGTAGAGCGCGTTGTCGATCGCACTGACCGTCACGCCCATTCGCGACGCGGTGTCCCGGTCGATGGAGACGCGCAGCTCGAGCCCGGCGGACTGCTGGTCGGTGGCGACGTCGGTCAGCTCGGGGACCTTCTTCAGCGCCTCGAAGACCCTGGGAGCCCAGGTGTTGAGCTCGGTCAGGTCCGGATCCTGGAGCGTGTACTGATACTGCGTCCGCGCCAGCCGCCCGCCCACCCGGACGTCCTGCGCCGCCTGGAGGTACAGGTTGACCCCCACCAGCTTCGCCAGCTTCGGCCGGAGGCGATTGATGATCTGGTCCGCGGTGACCTTCCGCGGCGGACGGGGCTTCAGGGTGATGAAGACGGAGCCGGTGTTCGCGCCGCCGCCGCCCGGCCCACCGCCGATGAAGGAGACCACGCTGTCGATGTCCGGATCCTGGCCGAGGATGTGATTCAGCTGGATCTGCCTCTCCTTCATCGTCTGGTAGCTCACGTCCTGCGGCGCCTCGCTGAACCCGGTGAGGAGCCCGTTGTCCTGCTGCGGGAAGAGGCCCTTGGGGATGCGGATGAAGAGGAAGACGGTCAGGGCGACCGCGCCCAGAACGACGCCCAGCATCAGCCACTCGTGGGATAGCACCGACCGGAGCGTCCGGTCGTAACCCCGGGCGAGCCAGGCGAAGGCGCGCTCGCTGGCCTTGTAGAGCGGACCCCGCTGGCGTTCGCTCGGAGGCTGCAGGAACCGCGAGGCCATCATCGGCGTGACGGTGAGCGACACCAGGCCGGAGACGGTGATCGCCACCGCGAGGGTCACCGCGAACTCGCGGAACAGCCGCCCCACGATGCCGGACATCAAGAGAATGGGGATGAAGACCGCCAGGAGCGAGACGGTCATCGACACGATGGTGAAGCCGATCTCCCGCGCCCCGCGGAGAGCGGCGTCGAACGGCTTCAGCCCCTGCTCGACGTAGCGGGCGATGTTCTCGGTGACGACGATGGCGTCGTCCACCACGAAGCCAGTGGCGATGGTGAGCGCCATCAGCGAGAGGTTGTTCAAGCTGTAGCCGAGGAGCCACATCACCGCGAACGTGCCGAGGATCGACAGCGGCATGGCGATGGTGGGGATGGCGGTGGCCCGGGCCGACCGGAGGAAGAGGAACACCACCGCCATCACGAGGAGAACGCTGAGCAGCAGCGTGATCTCCACGTCACGGACCGAGGCGCGGATGGTCTGCGTGCGGTCGGAGGCGATCTGGATGTCGATGGCCGGCGACACCGACGAGGCCAGCTGGGGGAGCAGCGCCTTGATGCGCTCGACGGTGTCGATGATGTTCGCGCCCGGCTGGCGGCGGACGATGATCAGCACCGACCGGACCTCGTTGGTCCATCCGGCGACCCGGACGTTGTTGACGCTGTCCTCCACCTTCGCCACGTCTCCCAGCCGCACCACCCCGTTGGGCGTCTGTGAGAGGAGGAGGTCCCGGTACTCGTCGGCCTTGAAGAGCTGGTCGCTGCTCGCCAGGGTCGTGGCCTGGAGCTCGTTGGCGACGCCTCCCACCGGCCGGTTCACCGAGGCGCTGGTGAGCACGCCGCGCACGTCCGCCAGGGTGAGGTTCACCCCGGCCGCGGCCTCCGGGTCCACCTGGATTCTCACCGCCGGCTGCTGTCCGCCGCCGACGAACACCTGGCCCACTCCCTCCACCTGCGCGATGCGCTGAGCGAGGATGGTGTCCGCGGCGTCGAAGACCTGCGGCAGGGGCAGGGTCTGCGAGGTGAGCGCCATGATCATGATCGGCGTGTCGGTGGGGTTCACCTTCCGGTAGTTGGGACGGAAGGGGAGGTTCGTCGGCAGATCCGCCGCCGCCGCGTTGATCGCCGCCTGCACGTCGCGCCCGGCCGAGTCCGGATCCCGATCGAGGTCGAACTGGAGAGTGATCGACGTGGACCCGAGCGAGCTGGTCGACGTCATGTCGGTCAGGCCCGCGATGCGCCCCAGACGCCGCTCGAGCGGGGTGGCCACCGCCGAGGACATGGTCTCGGGGCTCGCGCCGGGGAGGCTGGCGTTGACCGAGATGGTGGGCAGGTCCACGCGGGGAAGCGGCGCCACCGGCAGCTGCGTGTAGGCGCTGGCCCCGAGGAGGATGATCGCCGCCGCGAGCAGCGAGGTGCCGATCGGGCGGCGGATGAAGGGCTCGGAGATGCTGCTGGCCCCCCTGCTCAGGGTCGAGCCGCCGGCTCCCCCCGGTCCGGAAGCGCCGACCGGGCGCTCCTCGCCGGGCGGGCTCATCCGGGAACTCCCTCGGCCGCGGGAACCACCTTGCGGCGCTGCCGCCGCGCCCCGAACCACCGGCCGAAGCGCTCCATGTACAGATAGATGACCGGGGTCGTGTAAAGCGTGAGCACCTGGCTGATCAGCAACCCGCCCACGATGCTGACCCCGAGGGGCTTGCGCAGCTCGCTCCCGGTTCCGCCCTCCAGCGCCAGCGGCAGACCGCCGAGGAGCGCGGCGAAGCTGGTCATCATGATGGGCCGGAAGCGGAGGAGGCACGCCTTCTTGATCGACTCCATGGGCGTGAGCTTCTCCTCGCGCTCGGCCTCGAGCGCGAAGTCGATCATCATGATCGCGTTCTTCTTCACGATGCCGATGAGGAGGACGATGCCGATCAGCGCGACGATGTCGAACTCCATCCCGCACACCATCAGCGCGAGCAGCGCTCCCACGCCGGCCGAGGGCAGCGTGGAGAGGATGGTGATGGGGTGGATGTAGCTCTCGTAGAGGACGCCGAGCACGATGTAGACGGTGATCAGCGCAGCGAGCACGAGGATGGGCTCGTTGGCCAGGCTGTCCCGGAACTCCTGCGCCGTTCCCTGGAAGGCCGCGTTCACGCCCCGGGGCATGCCGATCTCGTCCTTCGCCTGGCGGATGGCCTTCACCGCCGCGCCGAGCGAGTAGCCCGGCCCCACGTCGAAGGAGAGCGTCACCGAGGGGAACTGGCCCTGGTGGTTCACGGTGAGCGGCGCCGTGGTCTCGATTCGCTGCACCACCGCCGACAGTGGCGCCACCCCGCCAGTGGCGTTCCGCACGTAGATGCGGTCGAGGGCGTGTGGCCCCCTCGCGAGCCCGGGGTCCACCTCGAGGATGACCCGGTAGAGGTTCAGCTGGGTGAAGATGGTGGAGACCTGCCGCTGGCCGAACGCGTCGTAGAGCGTGTCGTCGATCGCCTGGGCGGTGATGCCGAGGCGTGACGCGGTGTCGCGGTCGATGGCGACCAGCGTGACCGGGCCGTTCCCCAGCTGGTCGGTGGCCACGTTCTTCAGCTGCGGCAGGCTGCGCAGCTTCTTGAGCAGCGTCGGCGCCCAGGTGGCGAGCTCACCCGGGTCCGCGTCCTCCAGCGTGTACTGGTAGGCCGTGCGGCTCTGCCGGGTCTCGATCTGGAGGTCCTGCACCGCCTGGAGGTACACGGCGATGCCGGCCACCTCGCCCAGCTTCGCCTGCAGCCGGGCGATGATCTGCGTGGCGTTCTGGTGCCGTTCGTCGCGAGGCTTGAGAGTGATGGAGACCCGCCCGCTGTTGGTGGTGGGGTTGGTGCCGTCCGCCCCGATGAACGAGGCCACCGAGGCTACGTCCGGGTCCTGCCGCACCACGTCCACGACCTGCTGCTGCAGCTGCGACATGCGGGCGAAGCTCACCCCCGGGTCCGCCTCGGTGATGCCGGTGATGAGCCCGGTGTCCTGGACCGGGAAGAAGCCCTTGGGAATGGCGAAGGCGAGCACCACGGTGAGCACGAAGGTGCCGATGGTCAGGGCGAGGGTCAGCGGCTGGTGCCGGAGCACCCAGTCCACGCCGCGGCCGTACGCCGCGATGACCCGCTCGAACGTCCGCTCGCTCCAGGCGTAGAAGCGCCCGCGCTGGTCCGGCGGCGGCTCGGGCTTCAGGATCCAGGCGCACATCATCGGGGTGAGGGTCAGCGAGAGAATGGCGGACACGCCGATGGCCAGCGCGAGCGTCACCGCGAACTCGCGGAACAGCCGCCCGATGAGCCCGGTCATGAAGAGCAGCGGGACCAGCACCGCCACCAGCGAGACGGTGAGGGAGATGATGGTGAAGCCGATCTGCCCCGCGCCCTTGATCGCCGCCTGGAAGGGGGATTCACCCTCCTCGATGTAGCGGCTGATGTTCTCGATCATCACGATGGCGTCGTCGACCACGAAGCCGGTCGAGATGGTCAGCGCCATCAGCGAGAGGTTGTTGAGGCTGTACCCCAGCAGGTACATGAGCCCGAACGTGCCGATGAGGCTCAGCGGCACCGTGATGCCCGGGATGGTGGTGGCGCGGAGATTTCGCAGGAAGACGTAGATCACCGCCACCACCAGGAAGATGGTGAGGACGAGCGTGAACTCCACGTCCTTGACACTGGCCCGCACCGTCTCGGTCCGGTCGCTGATGATCGAGACGCGGATGCCCTGCGGGAGGCTGGCCTCGAGCTGCGGCAGGAGCGCCTTCACCCGGTCCGCGACCTGGATGACGTTGGCCCCTGGCTGACGCTGCACGTTGAGGATGATCGCCCGTTGCTCGTTGGCCCAGCCCGCGAGCTGCGCGTTCTCCACCGAGTCCACCGGCCGGGCCACGTCCTGCAACCGGAGCGGCGCGCCGTTGACGAAGGCCAGCACCACCGGCGCGAAGGACTTGGCGTCCATCAGCTGGTCGTCGGTCTGGAGCGTGTACTCCTGGCGCGGGGTGTCCAGCGTCCCCTTGGGGGCGTTGATGTTCGCCGCCACCAGCGCCGTCCGCACGTCCTCGAGGGTGAGGCCGGTGCCGGAGAGCGCCTCGGGGTTCACCTGGACGCGGACCGCCGGCCGCTGCGCTCCCCCGAGCGTCACCAGGCCCACGCCGGACACCTGGCTGATCTTCTGCGCCAGGATGCTGTCCGCGTAGTCGTTGACTTGCGGAAGCGGCAGGGTGTCCGAGGTGATGGCCAGGGTGAGGATCGGAACGTCCGCGGGGTTGCTCTTGCTGTAGGTGGGCGGCGCGGGGAGGTTGGCGGGGAGGACGCTCGAGGCCGCATTGATGGCCGCCTGCACGTCCTGCTGGGCCGCGTCGATGCTCCGGTCGAGGGTGAACTGGAGCGTGATCTGCGAGCTGGTGGCGCTGCTCACGCTGGTCATCTGCGCCAGCGAGGGGATCTGCCCGAACTGCCGCTCCAGCGGCGCCGTCACGCTGGAGGCCATGGTCTGCGCCGACGCTCCGGGGAACGTCGTCGACACGAGGATGGTGGGGTAATCGACCTGGGGGAGCGCCGCGATGGGGAGCTGCCGGAAGGCCACCATCCCCGCGAGCGTCAAGCCCACGGTGAGGAGCGTGGTCCCCACCGGTCGCTTGATGAACGGCTCGCTGATGCTCACTGCGCGCTCGCCTCGCGTGGGCCGCCCTGCTGCGCGGTCCGGCCCTGCGGTTGCTGGCGCGGCTGCGCGCGCGTTCCAGTCTGCTGCCGCGCGGGAGCCCCCTGCGAGGCCGGCTTCCGCCCCCCGGATTGCGCCTCGGCCGGAGCCGCCTGCTGCCCGGGCTCGCCCTGCGGCGGTTGCTGCGAGGGCTGGGCGGCCGGCAGTGGCACGGCGCGCGGGTCCACCTTCGCCCCGACGCGGAGCTGGTTCTGGCCGTCCACCACCACCCGGTCACCGGCCTGGACGCCCTGGGCCACCACCGCCAGTGGCCCCTGCACGGTGTCGACCTGCACGTTGCGCACGGACACCGTGTTGTCGGGGTTCACCACATAGACGAAGGTCCCGTTCGGGCCGCGCTGGATCCCCGGCGTGGCGACGACCACCACGTTCTGCCGCGTCTCGAGGTGCATCCGCGCCTTGACGAACAGGCTGGGCCAGAGGCGGTAGTCCGGGTTGGGGAACTCGGCCCGCAGGCGGATGGTGGCGGTTCCCGGGTTCACCTGGTTGTCGATGACCGTGAGCTTGCCCTCGCCGATCTTGCCGAGGCCGCTCCGGTCCCACGCCTCCACCGTGAGGGCGCCCTTGGAGAAGGCGGCGGCCACCCGCGGCAGATCGTCCTGCGGCAGGGTGAAGAGGACCGAGATCGGGTCCATCTGGGTGAGCACCACGATGCCGTTGGCATCCGTTGGCGTGACGAGATTCCCCAGGTCGACCTGACGGACGCCGGCGATGCCCTCGATGGGAGAGGTGACGCTCGAGAACTGCAGATTGAGCCGGGCGTTGTCCGCCGCCGCCTTGTCCAGGGCCAAGGTCGCCTTGGCCGACTCCACGGTGGCCACCTGCGCGTCGTACTGCTGCTGCGCGATGAGCTTCTGGCCGACCAGGTCCTTGTAGCGGACCAGGTCGCGCTCGTTGTTGTGCAGCGTCGCGAGGTCTCGCTGGTAGGTCGCGATGGCCTGCTCGACCGCGATCTTGAACGGCCGGGGATCGATCTGGACCAGGAGATCTCCGACCTTGACCCGCGTGCCCTCCTGGAAGGTGACGGAGACGATCTGCCCGCTCACCCGGGCACGGATCGTCACGGTGGCGAGCGAGGTGACGTTTCCCAGTCCCTCGACCCAGATCGGCACGTCGCGCCGCTCGGCCGGGGTGACGCCCACCGGCACGACGCGGGCCGTGGCCCCCGGGCCGCCCGGCTGCTGGGAGCCCTTACCGCGGCGGAGCACGAGGACGCCCAGGAGGACGAGCACCCCCACACCGACGAGGATCCACGAGCGACGGATGCGCCGCGGCCTCGGCGCCGGCGTCTCCGGAGGCGGCGACTGCTCGGAGGGAGACTCGAGCACGGTCACTCCTGGCGTCCCAGCGCGGCGAGCAGCTTGGCACGCGCGGTCGCGAGATTGAATTGCGCCTGGACCAGCTGGGCCGCGGCGTTGGTCAGCTGAACCTGTGCATCGCTGAGCTCGATGATGGTTCCCACGCCTGCCTGGTACCGCCCCTCGGCCAGCCGGAGCTGCTCCTTGGCGTTGTCCACCGCGTCCTGCGCCGCCACCACGGACTCCTTGTTGCCGGTCAGCGTCGCCTGGGCCTGCTCCACGTCGAACCTGACTTGAAGCTGCTCGCCGGTCAGTCCCGCGGTGGAGGAGACCAGGTTCTGCTCGGCTTCGCGAACCCGTCCCACCGTGAGCCCACCCTGGATCAGCTGCCAGGTGAGAGTGAACCCGAACGCCCAGCTGTCGGTTAGTGCACTGAGCTCCGGCCCAGCCTTGAAGAAGCTCCCGCTGAACCCGAGCGTCGGACTCCAGCCCCACTTGGCCGAGTCCAGCGCCTTGCCCGAGGCCTGGCGCGCGTACTCGAAGGAGGTGAGCTCCGGGCGGGTGGAGAGCGCCTGGTCGAAGAGGAAGGGAAGGGGCCGGTCCTCCACGTCCAGCGGAGCGAGTTCCTCGCTGGCCACCTGGTAGTCGGTGCCCTGCGGCAACCCCATGGCCTGATTGAGCTGGGCCTTGGCGATCCGGTCGTTGTTCTGGGCAGTGATGAGCTGCACCTTGGCGTTCGCCACGTTGAGCCTGGCCAGGGCCAAGTCGATCTCCGGCCGCGTCCCCACCCGGACGAAGCCCTCCACTTGCTGCTGGTGGGTGACCTGGTTCCTCAGGGTCTGATCGGCGACCCAGACGAGATCCCGGGTGGCGCGGGCGGTGAAGTAGAAGGTCCGGGCGTTCAGGATGACGTTGTTCAGCGTCGCCGTCGTCGAGGCATTGAGCGAGTCCGCGCTGCGCTGGGCGGACTCCCATCCGGCCCAGGTCGAGGGATCCCAGAGCGTCTGGCTGCCAGCCACCCCGAAGCGCCAGGTGTTGCAGGTGCTGCTCAGGCACTGGGCGGTCTGAGGGGTGGTCCCGGTGCCGCCGGTGGCCACCGAGGTGAGCGCCCGGTAGCTCCGGGTCCACGAGGCCTGGGGGGTGATCTGGGGCAGGAGCGGCGAGCGGGCCTGGATGACCCGGCCCTCGGCCGCGGAGGCGCTCGCCCGGGCCTGGATGAGCTGCGGCTGGTTCTGCACGGCCGCCTGGACGGCCTCGTTCAGGTGAAGAAGCCGCGGCGCGTCGGGGCCCTCGACCGGCTCGGGGGGCCTGGAAAGCGTGGAAAGTGACGGCTGTGTGCCGGCGTCCGGGGTGGGGGACTGTGCACGGGCGAAGCCGGGAAAGAGAGCGATGAGGAGGACCAGGGAGGTGCGTCGGAGCACGGTCCCGTCATGCTCCAGTCCGGGGCGAAGCGCACCTTTTTCCTGGGAAGAGGGCATCGTCCGGAGGCCGGACACCCGGAGAGCCGAAACGTTGTGGTAGCAAGCGTCTTCTCCTCGTGCGTGGGCGGCATGCCACCCATGAGCAGACGGGTGGGCCCGCGCAGGGCAGCTCGTTAGTACGAGGTTTCGGTCTGGAGGCTCGGGGTATCTCATGTGGATTGTCCGGCTGGCGCTCCGCCGGCCCTACACCGTGGCCGTCTTCTCGGCGCTGATCTTCATCGCCGGTCTCCTCTCGGTCACGCGCATGCGGACCGACATCTTTCCCTCGATCGACATTCCCGTGGTCGTGGTGGTGTGGAATTATCCCGGACTGTCGGCAGAG
>DASXGF010000743.1:0-8477 GCA_036489275.1 Myxococcaceae bacterium
GGGCTCGAGCGCAGGAGAGGGCTCGGGTCCGGGAGGCAGCGGGACGATGACGTGGCTCTCGAGCGTGGGGGTGGGCCGGAGCGAGCCTGCCGGCGGCTGCCACGAGGACGGGGTGCCCGGGGGCGTCCGGATCGGCGAGACCGGCGGAGGAAGAGGAACCGGTCCGGAGGCCCTCCCCGGCTCGGCGCGCGAGAGGGGAGGCGGCGCGCCTGCCGGCGGGTGCGGCATCGGCGCCGGAGTGCCAGCGGGCGGCAGGGGGATGGCCCCGGTCGTCCTCGACGGACCGCTCCCGGTGACGAAGGTGGGCTCGGACAGGAGCGGCGCGGGGACCGGGCTCCGGCCGCCTGGCTCCGAGAGCGGCGGCAGCGGGATGGCGCCGGTGGTGGGCGAGGACGCGGCGGCTCCCGGGGACAGCGGCTCGGCCCGGGAGAGCAGAGGGACCGGCCTCGGGCCCGAGCGGCGCAGGGGCGGCGGCGTTCCCTCCGAGAGCTCGAGGCCGAAGTCGTCCCCGCTCTCGCCGAGATCGTCACCGCCGAAATCGGCCTCGAGGTCGTCCGCCGCCGTCCTGGCTTGCGCGGCCGGCGGTGCCCGCGGGGGCAGCGGAGAGGGGCCCCAGGGAATCGTGGACGAGGGACCGTCTGGCGACGCCCCGGACGCGGCCGGCCGGACGAAGAACCGGGAGGTGTTGCCGCCCATCCCGTCCGAGGGCGGGGCGTTCCACCACTCGTCGGGCATCGAGGCCGCCGCCGGCGCCTCGTCCTGGAACAGGCGGGGAAGCGGAACGGCGAAGAGGTCGGTCCGGTCGACCGGGACGTCGCGGAGCTCCTGCGGGACCGCCTCCGACGCAGGCATCTCGTGGCCCAGCAGCTCGCGGGCCCGGATGCTGTCCGGGTCCAGCTTGAGCGCCTGCTCGAAGAGGCGGCGCGCCCCGTCGAGATCGCCGCTCATCTTCAGCCACAGCCCGGCCTCGAGCAGCTGGTTCGCCCGGGCAGTCACTGCGGCCTCGCTCCGAGCCGCTCGAGCACGCCCACGAAGAGCACCCGCGTCCGCTCCAGCTGGTCCACCCAGTCGGTGAGCGCGGCGAGGTCCTCACCCTCGGCCGCGGCGCGCGCCGAGGCGATGACCTCCTCTGCCCGCCGGAGCGCCTCGCGTCCGAACTCGCTACTTCCAGTCAGCTGACGGACGCGGGGAATGAGCGCCGAGACCTCCGCGGCGACGCTGGTGAGCGCGCTCCGCTTCTGCTCCACCTCGGAGGAGATGCGCGCCTCGAGCATGCTGTCCGCCTGCTGCTCGAGGATGTTCTTCAGCTCGTCGGGAGTGAGACCGCCCGACGCGGTGACGGTGATCGATTGCTCGAGGCCAGTCTCCTTGTCCCGGGCGGAGACCGAGACGATGCCCTCGGAGTTGATCTCGAAGGTGACCTCGATCTCCACCTCGCCCCGCGGCGCCAGGCGGAGCCCGGAGAGGATGAACTCTCCCAGCAGCTCGTTCTGGTGGGCCAGCTCGCTCTCCCCCTGCAGGACCATGATCTTCACCGTGGTCTGCCCGTCGCGGCTGGTGTGGAAGAGCTCGGTGGTCGAGGTGGGGACGGTGGTGTTCTTCGGGATGAGGACCCGGTTGTAGCCGCCGGCGATCGCCACCCCGAGGCTCTGGGGCGTGACGTCCAGGAGCAGCACCTGGCTGGAGGGCTGCATCAGCGCATCGGCCTGGAGGGCGGCGCCGAGCGAGACCACCTCCTCGGGATGCACGCCCTTGGAGGGCTCGCGCTCGAACTGGCGCCGGACCGCCTTCTGCACGGCGGGCATCCGGGTCATCCCGCCCACCAGGACGATCTCCCGGAGCTCGTCCGGATGGACGTCCGCCTCGCGGAGCACCTTGTCGGCGATCTCCACGGTGCGCTCCACCAGGTCCTGGGTCAGCTCCTCGAGGCGGGGGCGGGTCAGCGTCGCCTGCAGGTGGATGGCCGACGTGCCGCCCGGCGGGGTGTAGAGGAACGGGAGGTTGATGTTCGTCTCGTTCAGCTCCGACAGCTCGATCTTCGCCCGCTCCGCCGCGTCCTTGAGGCGCTGGAGCGCCATCCGCTCCTTGCGGAGGTCGACGCCGTGCTCCTTGGCGAAGTTCATCACCAGCATCTCGATGATGCGGTTGTCGAAGTCCTCGCCCCCCAGGTAGGTGTCGCCGCCGGTGGCCACGACGTCGAACACGCCCCTGGCCACCTCGAGCACGCTGACGTCGAGCGTGCCGCCTCCCAGGTCGAACACCGCGATCTTTCCGGTGACCTGCTTGCCGAATCCGTAGGCCAGCGCGGCGGCGGTCGGCTCGTTGAGGATGCGCAGCACGTCGAGGCCGGCGATGCGCCCGGCGTCCTTGGTGGCCTGGCGCTGCCCGTCGTTGAAGTACGCGGGGACCGTCACCACCGCCTTGCTCACCGAACGCCCGAGCGCGGCCTCCGCGTCCAGCTTCAGCTCCCGCAGCACCGCGGCGGAGATCTCCGGCAGCGACACTGCCTTGTCCGCCATCTGAACGCGGACGTCGTCGTGCTCGCCGGCGACGATCCGGTAGGGAAGCGACTCGCGCGCCCGGCGCACCTGGTCGGAGCTGAACTTCCGGCCGATGAGCCGCTTGCTGGCGTAGACCGTGTTTTCGGGGTTCGTGATGGCCTGGCGCTTGGCGAGCTGTCCCACCAGCCGCTTCCCGGCACTGGTGACCGCGACCACCGAGGGCGTCAGCGCCTGGCCGGTCCGGTTCCGGATGACGTGCGGCTGCCCGCCCTGGACGATGGCCACCACGCTGTTGGTGGTGCCAAGGTCGATGCCGATGACGGGCTCCTGTTCAGCCATCTCCAGGGGTTCAGCGTACCTGACGGAGCAACGCCTTGGCCTCCGCGTTCCTGGGGTCCAACTTCAGCGCGGCCTCGAGATGTCGGCGCGCCACCGAGCCCATCCCCATCCGGAGGCAAATCTCACCCAGGATCAGCTGGTACTCCAATTTGTCCGCACGGACCGACACCGCGCGCTGGGCGAAGCCCCGGGCCTCGGCCAGGGTCCCTCCTGACTTGAGGACCCACCGAGCAGCCTCGTACGCAGCGTCCGCGCGACCCGGGTCCAGGTTCGACGCGCGCGCGTAGGCATGCGCGGCGCCCGCGGCGTCCCCGTCGCTCGCGGCGGAATTCCCGGACTTCATCTCGTCCTCGGCGCGCTTGCTGGCCAGCTGCTGCTTTGCCTCGTGCTCCAGCGTGGGCGCCCGGTCCTTCGCCGCCGCCCCGCCGAGCACCTTCGCCTGTTCCAGCAGCTGCAGCGCCTTGTCCGGGGCGGTCTTGAGCTGGCGCTGCGCCTCTTCCACCAGAGCGCCCGCACGGGCCTTGGTCGCGAGGTACGGATGGCGGGCGAGCCGGGCCCGCCGCTCCTCGGCGCGCGGGTCGACGGCGGCGGTGCGCCCGGGCGCGGGCGTGCCTCGCGACGGCGTGCCACCCGGGCGGCGCGCGGAGGAGGAGCCGGCGCTCGGTGGGGGCGACTTCCGGAGGGCGTCGGTGAGCCGCTCGTGCGCCTCGCTCAGCCGGTGGAAGATGCGCTCCAGGCGCGCCTGGAAGCTGCCCAGGTTCTTCCCGTAGTACCGGTCCGGGTGGAAGACGCGGCTGGCCTCGAAGTAGGCGAGCTTCACGGCCTCGGCGCTCACCCCCGGCTTCAGCCCGAGGACCGTCCAGTCGTCACGCCCCAGCAGCGCCTCGCGCGCGAGGATGTCCCGCTTGCGGTCCGGGTCGAGGTCGACCGCCTCGGACAGAGGGTCTTGCTGGCTGGGACCGGTGCCGCTGGGCAAAAGCTTTGCTCCCCCACTGGACGCTTGCCTCGACGCTAGCCGCGGTGTCGCAGGTGGTCAAACCTGCGCGGGGGGTGGGGCGACCGCGACCACCGCTTCCTCGAGGATGCGCAGCCCCTCATCCAGCTCGTCGCGGGTGACGATGTACGGCGGCGCGAGGCGCACGGTGCGCTCCCCGGCGAGGTTGCAGAGCATGCCCCGCTCGCGGCAGCGGGTGACGACCGGGCCGGCATCGAACGACAGCTCGAAGCCGAGCAGGAGGCCTCGGCCTCGCACGTCCTTCACCAGCGTCGGGTGACGCGCCTGCATCTGCCGGCCCCGGGCGATGACGTGCTCGCCCTTCTCCAGATTGGAGGCGAGCTGGCGCGGGTCACTGGCCAGCCGGACGGTGGCGATGGCCGCCGCCGCCGCGACCGGGTTGCCGCCGAAGGTGCTCCCGTGGGTGCCGGGGGAGAGGGCCTTTCCGGCCTCCTCGGTGCAGACCATCGCGCCGATGGGCAGGCCGTTGGCGAGCCCCTTGGCGAGGCTGAACCCGTCGGGACGGATGCCCTCGTGCTGGAAGGCGAACATCTTCCCAGTGCGGCCCATGCCGGTCTGGACCTCGTCCACGAGAAGCAGGACGCCGGACGCGTCGGCCAGGGTGCGCAGTGCGCGGAGGAAGCCCTCGGGCGCGGTGCGGACCCCGCCCTCGCCCTGCACCGGCTCGACGAGGATGGCCGCGGTCTTCGGGCCGACCGCCTTGCGCACCGCCTCGAGGTCTCCGTAGGGCACGTGGACCACGCCCGGGAGCAGCGGCTCGAATCCCTTCTGGTACTTGGACTGACCGGTGGCGGTGAGCGTGGCGAGGGTCCGGCCGTGGAAGCTGGTCTCGAAGCAGACGAACTCGAAGCGGCCCGGCTGCCCGCGGGCGTGCTGCGCTTTCCGGGCGAGCTTGAGCAGCGCCTCGTTCGCCTCGGCGCCCGAGTTGCAGAAGAAGGCCCGGTCCAGTCCGGAGAGCGAGGTCAGCAGCTCGGCGAGGGAAATCTGGGGTTCGGTGTAGAAGACGTTCGAGGCGTGCCACAGCTTGTCGAGCTGTGCCTTCGCCGCGGCGGTGATCTCCGGGTGGCAGTGCCCGAAGGGCAGCGTGGCGATCCCGGCGAGGAGATCCAGGTAGACGTTGCCGTCCGCGTCCCAGACCTTGGTGCCCTGCCCTCGCTCGAGCACGATGGGCTGCTGCTTGTAGTTTTGAAGCAGATGGGCGCGCGCCCGCTCCATCACCGCGCGGTTGCGGGAGGGCAGCTGGCGCTCGACGGCGGGAACGGCGGTCGGCTGGAGGGGCATGGCGGCTCTCAGAGAATATAGCGGGAGAGGTCCTCGTCCTCGACGACCTCCTTCAAGCGGGTGCGGACCACGCCTGCGTCGATGACCTCGTCGCGGGGACGGCCGGTCTCGCTCGCGTCGAAGGACACCGGATCGAGCAACCGCTCGAGGATGGTGTGCAGTCTCCGGGCGCCGATGTCCTGGCTGCGCGAGTTCACCAGGGCGGCGACCCGGGCGACCTCGGCCACCGCATCGTCGGTGAAGTGGAGCGCCACACCCTCGGTCTCCAGCAGGGCGGTGTACTGGCGGATGAGCGAGTTCTTCGGCTCGCGGAGGATGCGGACCAGGTCCTCCTGACGGAGCGGCTCGAGCTCGACGCGGATCGGGAAGCGGCCCTGGAGCTCGGGGATGAGGTCCGCGGGCTTGCTGACGTGGAAGGCGCCGGCGGCGATGAAGAGCACGTGGTCGGTCTTCACCGGACCGTACTTGGTGGTGACGGTGCTGCCCTCGACGATGGGGAGGATGTCCCGCTGCACGCCCTCGCGGCTGACGTCGGGGCCACCTCCGCGGGCGGCGCCCTCGCGGCTGGCGATCTTGTCGATCTCGTCGATGAAGATGATCCCGGCCGACTCGGCGCGGAGCAGGGCCTCGCGGTTGACCCGGTCCTGGTCCACCAGCCGGCCGGCCTCCTCCTGGACGAGCAGATCGAGGGCCTCCGGGACGGTGACGTTGCGGCGGCGGGTGCGGGCCATCCCGGGCATGGTGCGGAAGAGGTCGGAGAGGTTGACGCCGATCTCCTCCATCCCCTGGCCGGAGAAGTTGCGGAGGAACGTCGGACCGGCGTCGGCGACGTCCACCTCGACCGTGCGGTCGTCGAGGGTCCCGGCGCGGAGCTGGGCGCGGAGCTTCTCCCGCTCGGCGTCCCCCAGTCGGCCGGGCGGCGGTGGGGGCGCGGCGAAGCCCATGGAACCCTGGCGCGCCTGCGGAGAGCCGTGGGCGAGCAGCTCGACCAGCCGGTCCTCGGCGGCCTCCCTGGCGCGGGTGCGGACCTTGCCCGTCTCCTCCTCGCGGACGAGGGCGATGGAGGCCTCGACCAGGTCGCGGACCATCGACTCGACGTCCCGGCCGACGTAGCCCACCTCGGTGAACTTGCTGGCCTCCACCTTCACGAACGGCGCCTGCGCGAGGCGGGCCAGGCGGCGGGCGATCTCCGTCTTCCCCACCCCGGTGGGTCCGATGAGAATGATGTTCTTGGGGGTGATCTCGTCCTTGAGATCGCCGGTGACCCGCTGCCGTCTCCAGCGGTTCCGCAGCGCGATGGCCACCGCGCGCTTCGCCGCGGACTGGCCGACGATGTAGCGGTCCAGCTCGGAGACGATCTCCCGGGGTGTGAGGTTGGCGCCGCCCGCGGGCATCGTGCTCAGAGCTCCTCGAAGGTGAGGTTTCGGTTGGTGTAGATGCAGGTGTCGGCGGCGATGCCGAGCGAGACCTCGGCGATCTGCCGGGCGGTCAGCGTCGAGTGGTCGAGCAGCGCGCGCGCCGCGGCCAGCGCGTAGGGGCCGCCCGAGCCCACCGCGGCGGCGCCGAAGTCCGGCTCGATGACGTCCCCTGCCCCGCTGAGCACGAAGGTGCGCTCGACGTCGGCGACGATGAGGAGCGCCTCGAGACGGCGGAGGAACCGGTCGGTGCGCCAGTCCTTGCCGAGCTCCACGCAGGCGCGGGCGAGGTTGTGCTTGTACTCCTGGAGCTTCGACTCGAAGCGCTCGAAGAGCGTGAAGGCGTCGGAGGTGCTCCCGGCGAATCCGGCGACGACGCGGCCGTCACCGAGGCGCCGCACCTTGCGGGCGCTGGCCTTCATCACCGTCTTGTCGAGCGTCACCTGCCCGTCGCCGCCGAGCACCACCCGGCCGTCGCGGCGGACGCAAAGAATGGTCGTTCCGTGGAACATCGAGAGATTGCCCGGCCATGTAACAGCCGGGTGGCGGGGGTTCCATCCCCCAGTGCGAAGAAGCGTCGGGTGCCGCCCGCGTCCCGCCGCTTGCCTGAGCCCTCGCCCCGGAGCGAGAGCACCGCCGGACCTCGGGCCACCACCCGAGGCGTGCGCATGCGCGAGCCACGAGCGGTGCCCGCAGCGCGCGCCGCCGGGGCGTTCGGTGCGCGGGTCCTCGCGGCGGGAGCGATTCAGGCGTGGGGATGCGTCCGGTCGTACACCGCCTGGAGCTGTTCGATGGACACCTGGGTGTACTTCTGGGTCGTCGACAGGCTGGCGTGTCCGAGGAGTTCCTGGATGACGCGCACGTCCGCCCCTCCGGCGAGGAGGTGGGTGGCGAAGGAGTGGCGGAGCGCGTGGGGGCTCACCCTTCGCTGCAGGGCGAGCTGGAGCACGGTCCGGTCGAGGTGCCGGGCGACGCTCCGCGAGGTGAGTCGGCCGCCACGGTGGTTGAGGAACACGGCGGAGGGGGCCTGTCCGCGCGCGGGCTTCGCGAGGAGCTCGCCGCGGCGCTCGAGCCAGCGCCGGAGCGCGGCGACGCAGCCGGCGTTCATCGGGCAGAGGCGCTCCTTGCGGCCCTTGCCGAGGACGCGGACCGTGCGGGAGCGGAGGTCGAGGTCGTCCAGGTCCAGGCCGCAGGCCTCGCTGACGCGGAGCCCCGAGCCGTAGAGCAGCTCGAACAGCGCGCGGTCGCGGAGGCCGAGCGGGCCGTCCTTTCCCGGCACGGTGAGGACCGCGAAGGCCTCGTCCACCGGCAGCACGCGGGGGATGCGGGTGGGGAGCTTCGGGCTCCGGACGGTGCGGGCGGGGTTGGAGGCGACGCGGCCGGTGGAGACGAGGTGCCGGTAGAGGGCGCGCACCGAGGCCAGCGCCCGGGCGCGGCTCCGCGGGGCGTGGTCGACGGCGAGCGTGCCGAGCCAGCCCCGGATGGTGCCGTGGTCGGCGGTGGCGAGGTCGCGTCCAGCGGACTCGAGGTAGCGGAGGAAGGCGCGGACGTCGCCGAGGTAGGCCTTCACCGTGTGCGGGGAGCAGCCGCGGGCGTGGGCCAGCGAGTCGGCGAAGGCGTCGATCCATTCGTGCTGCATGTGCCGGCGAGCGTAGGGCCGGGGGCGGGGCGCCGCGAGTTCCAGGACCGCGCCCCTCGGGGCCTCAGGGCGTTCCGTCCGAGATGTTTCCGTCCCCGGGGCGCCCCGTCCAGCAGACGAAGGCGGCCTCGGATGTCGAGCCCATCGCGGCGATGAACTTCTCGTGGTCGAAGCCGGGCAGGCGCAGCAGCCGGGGGACGAGCTCGTTGGCCAGCGGGTTCGGAACGACGCAGCTGCCGGCATCGGCGCCCCGGAGGACGAGGAACACGTCGTCCGCGGACGGGCCG
>DASXGF010000052.1:0-2071 GCA_036489275.1 Myxococcaceae bacterium
AACTCCGCGGGGCAGGCCGCGGTCTATCTCTCCGGCCATGCCGCACGGGTCATCCTCCTCGTCCGCGCACCCGGACTCGCGCAGAGCATGTCCCGCTACCTCGTGGACCGGATCGCCGCCACCCCCAACATCCACGTCCATCCCTCCAGCGAGCTCACTGCGCTCGTTGCCGACGAGCGAGGAGAGCTCAGCCGGGCCAGGTGGAAGGACAACCGGGCCGGCCTCGAGCAGGAGCTGGACGTCCAGCACGTCTTCCTCTTCGTCGGCGCGGACCCGGCGACCGAGTGGCTCCAGGGCTGCGACGTCACGCTGGACCCGAAGGGCTTCGTCAAGACCGGATCCGATCTCACGCTCGAAGATCTCGTCCGGGCGGGGCGGCGGGACGTTCCCCGCCCGCTGGAAACCAGTGTCTCGGGCGTCTTCGCCATCGGCGACGTCCGCTGCGGCTCGGTGAAGCGCGTGGGAGGCGCCATCGGTGAAGGGGCCGTCGTGGTGGCGCAGCTCCATGCCTACCTGGCGGACCTCGAGGAGCGGGAGCGGGGCGGATCGGCAGAGCGCGCCACGGCTCCCTGAGCTGCCATGAGCACCGGGCGTCCCGACGACCTCGCACGCTACCGCGCCAACTGGCAGGAGGAGATCGACAGCGCGGCCCGCTACCTCGCCATGGCCGAGGCGGAGCGAGATCCCGGGCGCGCCCAGGTCTACCGGGATCTCGCGGCCATGGAGGACAAGCACGCCGGCTTCTGGGAGAAGCGCCTCACCCAGGCCGGCGTGGCCGTGGGCCCACGACGGCTCTCCACGCGTGCTCGCATCCTGATCTGGCTCGCGCGCAGGCTCGGACCCGAGGCGATCCTCGCCACGGTGGCCTCCGACGAGCAGGCGGGAAGGACCGGCTACGACTCGCAGCCCGAGACGAGCGGAACCCGGATGCGCTCGCAGGAGCGGATGCACGCGCGCCTCCTCGGATCGCTCGTGCGCGGCGGGCGTGGCGCATCGGGCGCCGAGGTGGGACGCCTCGAGGGCCGGCACCGGAACATCGGAGGCAACGCGCTGCGCGCGGCGGTGCTCGGAGCGAACGACGGACTCAGCTCCAACCTGAGCCTCGTCATGGGCGTCGCGGGAGCCGCAACGGATCAGCGGGCCGTCCTGCTCGCCGGGATCGCGGGGCTCGTGGCGGGCGCGGGCTCGATGGCCCTCGGCGAGTGGGTCAGCGTGACCAGCTCCCGTGAGCTGGCCCAGCGGGAGCTGGAGACCGAACGGACCGAGATCGAGCTCGAGCCCGAGGACGAGCGCGAGGAGCTCGAGCTGCTCTACCGGGCGAAGGGCCTCAGCGCCGCCGATGCCAAGGCGCTGAGCGCCGAGCTGATGGCGAAGCCCGGGGCCGCGCTCGACGTCCTCGCGCGCGAGGAGCTCGGGATCGACCCCGAGGAGCTCGGTGGCTCTCCCGTCACCGCCGCCGCCACGTCCTTTCTTCTCTTCGCCGTGGGCGCCGCGATCCCGGTGATTCCCTTCCTGCTCGCCCGCGGAACCACCGCCATCGCGGCAAGCGTCGCGGTCAGCGCCGCGGCCCTCTTCGCGATCGGAGCGGCCATCACGCTCTTCACCGGCCGCTCGGTGCTACGCACGGGCCTCCGGCAGCTCGTCCTCGGCCTCGGCGCAGCCGCACTCACCTTCGCCATCGGGCGTCTCGTCGGCGTCGCCGTCGGCGGGTGACGCTCGACGGGCTGCGGATCGATGCCCACGACTCACGAGGCGCAAGACCCCGCGCGGGAATGCGCGGCCTTGGCGCGGGCGACCAGCGCGCGCAACTCCTCGACCACCGGATGTCTGCCGACGAGCGCTCCCGGGTCGAGCGGCGGCTGGAAGACGATCTCCCGGCCGAACGGCGTGTCCGCCCCGACCTCGACGTAGATCCGCTGCGCGCCCGGGAACCAGACCCGGCTCACCGAGAGCACCTTCGTGAGTGGGATCCACGCCGTCCTGGAGAGGCTCGAGGCGAGGAGCCAGTGCCCGTCGGTCTGGACCACGCTCAGCCGGAGCCCGATCCACGCCCGCATCCAGACGACAGCGC
>DASXGF010000057.1:0-4641 GCA_036489275.1 Myxococcaceae bacterium
CGCCATCGAGGTCCGCGATCTCTACGGGCACGCGCTGGAGCAGGTACTGGACGCTGGCCCCTTGCCTGGCGACAGCAGCACCGTCCTCTCGCTGGTGGGAGACAGCCTCGAGGTGCTTCGCCAGGGCGCGGGTCTCGTTCCCGGGCTGTAGAAAAGTTTTCCTCCGTCCGGACGGGATTACCGTGGCCTCCGTCCGATGGACGCCTCCCCGAGCCCGCTCGAGCCCTACCTCGATGCCTTCATCGCGTTCCTGAGAGCGGAGCGCGGACTGTCGCCGCGGACGGTCGAGGCGTACGCCCGGGACCTCGTCGGCTACCTCGGGTGGCTCCGCCCGGTGGGGGTGCGGACACCGGATGCGGTCCGGCAGGAGCACGTGCGAGGGCACCTGGCCACGCTCGGTCGCCGGCTCTCCTCGCGGAGCCAGGCCCGGCACCTGGCCGCGATCCGGATGTTCCATCGATTCCTGGTGGCCGAGCGCCACGCGAAGGACGACCCGACCGAGCAGGTGGAGACGCCCCGCCAGTCGCGCCGACTGCCCATCTTCCTCACCCTCGACGAGGTGGAGGCGCTCCTCGAGGCGCCGCGCGACACCACCCCCGCCGGACTCCGCGACCGGGCGATGCTCCACGTGCTCTACGCGACCGGGCTCCGGGTCAGCGAGCTGGTCGGGCTCTCAGTCGACTCGGTTCAGCTCGACGCTGGCTTCCTCATCGCACGGGGCAAGGGCGACAAGGAGCGGCTCGTTCCGCTCGGACGGCGCGCGGTGACGGAGGTGCGGGCCTGGCTCGCACGGGGACGTCCGGTGCTGCTCCGCGGCCGGGGCTCGAAGGCGCTGTTCGTCGGGCCGCGAGGGACGGCGCTCACCCGCCAGGGAGTGTGGAAGCTGCTCCGCCGGCACGCCCTCGCCGCGGGGATCCGCAAGCCGCTCAGCCCGCACAAGCTCCGCCACTCGTTCGCGACCCACCTGGTCGAGCGCGGGGCGGACCTCCGGGTGGTGCAGATGATGCTCGGCCACGCCGACCTCGCCACCACGCAGATCTACACCCACGTGGACGGACGGCGGCTCCGGGCGGTCTACGACGCGGCCCACCCGCGAAGCCGGAGCGGCTGACCCCGAGAGCGCCGGGGGTTAAGGTGTCCGGCCCCCCACCATGCGCATCCTGTCCGGCATCCAGTCCTCTGGAAAGCAGCACATCGGGAACTATTTCGGCGCGCTCCGGCAGTTCGTGGATCTCCAGAACCGCGGCGACGAGGCCCTGTACTTCATCGCCAACCTTCACGCCCTCACCACGGTCCGCGACCCGGTCCAGGCCGCGACGCTCACCCGCGAGACGGCGATGGCCTTCCTCGCCCTCGGCCTCGACCCGTCGCGGGCCATCCTCTTCCGGCAGAGCGACATCCCCGAGGTGACCGAGCTGTACTGGATCCTCGGGACGGTGGTCCCGCTCTCCAACCTCGACCGCGCCCACAGCTACAAGGACAAGCTGGCCCGGGGCATCCCGGCGGACTTCGGTCTCTTCGCCTACCCGGTGCTGATGGCGGCGGACATCCTGCTCTACGGGTCGGACCTGGTGCCGGTGGGGAGGGACCAGGTGCAGCACCTCGAGTTCGCCCGTGACTGGGCCACCAAGTTCAACCTGACCTACGTCCCGGGCTACGACCCGGCCGACCCGACCGGCGCGAAGACCGGAAGTCCGGGCATCCTCAAGCTCCCCGAGGCCCTGGTGCAGGAGGCGACCGCCGTCGTCCCCGGCACCGACGGACAGAAGATGTCCAAGTCGTACAACAACACCATCGAGCTCTTCGGCGACGAGGGCGAGGTGAAGAAGCGGATCATGGGCATCAAGACCGACAGCACCCCGGTCGAGGCCGCCAAGCCGGTCGACACGCCGCTCTACCAGCTCCTCGAGATCATGCTCCCAGAGGCGGATTTCTCCCCGGTCGACGCCTCGTGGCGCGAGGGGGGCAAGGGATACGGCGAGTACAAGAAGACCTTGCTCGCCGCCTACCACGCGACCTTCGGCGAGGCGCGCGCCCGGTACCAGGCGTTGCAGAAGGATCCAGGCTCGGTGGACGCGGTGCTCCGCGCCGGGGCCGAGCGGGCCCGGGCGGTTGCCGCTCCGGTGATCGAACGAGTCCGCCGGGCAGTGGGGATCGAGCGTTGACCCTCTGCGGACGGGACTGCTAGGGCCAGGGCGCACGGTGCCCACCCATCCCCAGACCCCGGCCGAGCCGGAGGACCTCGCGCCGCCCGGCGTCGGCGTGGTCCACCCGGACCTCCGCGTGGCGCTGCCGGCCTTCGAGGGGCCGCTGGATCTGCTGCTGCACCTCATCCGCGAGCACAAGCTCGACATCTTCGACATCCCGATCGCCCTGATCGCGCAGAAGTACAACCAGTCGCTCGCCGAGATGGCCGCGCTCGACCTCGACGTGGCGGGCGAGTTCCTGGTGATGGCCGCCACGCTCGCCCACATCAAGAGCCGGCTGCTCCTGCCACGCACCGAGACCGCGGCCGAATCGGGCGAGGCCGCCGAGGAGCAGGGCGATCCCCGGGCGGAGCTCGTGCGACGTCTCCTCGAGTACCAGAAGTACAAGGAGGTGGCCCGGCAGCTCGCGGACAACCCGATCCTCGACCGCGACGTGTTCGCCCGGCGGATCACCCCGGCCGCCGCGGCGCAGGTGGAGTCGGCGGCCCTGGCGGAGATCAGCGTCTACCGGCTCATCGAGGCGCTGGACCGGGTGCTGAAGGCGCTGGAGCCGCGGGTCGGGCACGAGGTGGTGCGTGACCAGCTCACGCTCTCCGCGGCGATGCAGGGCATCACGGCCCGGCTCCGCCCCGGCGAGCGGGTCACCTTTTTCCAGCTGTTCGAGGGACAGCGCACCCGCGGCGCGGTGGTGGTCACCTTCCTCGCACTGCTGGAGATGGTGAAGCTGCGTCTTCTGCGCATGCACCAGGACGAGGCGGGGAAGGACATCTGGGTGTCGGCGGAGGCCGGCACACTCGAAAGCGGGACCCCGGAGGTCGACGAGCGTGAGTACTCCTGAGAAGCCGGGAGAGAGCAAGGAGCGCCCCGGCGCGGCGGTTCCGTTCAGCGAGGCCGAGGTCCAGTCGGTGGCCCAGCCTCCCGTGGACGCCGAGCTGGAGGACGTCGAGCCGGCGGAGATCGACGAGCAGCCCGTCGAGTTCGAGCCCTTCGAGAAGGTGGTCCAGCGGAGCCGGCGACTGTCGGCCGAGCGGGTGCGCACCGTGGTCGAATCGTTGCTCTTCGTCACCGACAAGCCGGTCACCCTCGATCAGCTGCACGAGGCTACCGGCGTCGACCGGGAGCGGCTGCAGGAGGCGCTGGAGCAGCTCGGCGGCATCCACCGCGACGGGGTGAGCGGGATCGTCCTCGCCGAGGTCGCCGGCGGCTGGCAGCTCCGGACCGATCCGGACAGCGGCGAGTTCGTCCGCCGCTTCCTCCGCGTGAAGCCGCACCGCCTGACCCGCGCGGCGCTGGAGACCATGGCGATCATCGCCTACCGGCAGCCGGTGACCCGCCCGGAGATCGAGGACGTGCGCGGGGTGGACTCGGGCGCGGTGGTGAAGGCCCTGCTCGAGCGGCGGCTGATCAAGATCCTCGGCAAGAAGGACGAGGTCGGTCGGCCCATCCTCTACGGCACCACCCGCGAGTTCCTCGAGTTCTTCGCGCTGAAGGATCTGTCCGCGCTCCCGACGCTGCGTGAGTTCCACGAGCTGTCCGAGGAGCACCGCACCCTGGTCGACAAGGAGGCGCCGGCGCCCGCGGGAACGGAAGGCCTGATCGAGGAGCTCGCCGATCCCGCCTTCGAGCAGGGTCTGGAGGAGGCGGCGCCCGGGGCCGAGGAGGCGATGGACGCGCTGGAGCAGGCGATGGAGGAGGTCGAGGCGCGCTCGAAGGCAGCCGCGGCCACGCTGGGATCGGAGTCCCAGCCGCAGCATCCGCCGGCCGAGGAGAACGACAGGTGAGTGAGCGCCTGCAGAAGTTCCTCGCCCGGGCCGGCGTGGCGTCGCGCCGTCACGCCGAGGGGCTCATCACCGCCGGTCGGGTGACCGTCAACAACCAGGAGGTCACGGAGCTCGGCACCAAGGTCGAGCCGAGCGACCTGGTCATGGTGGACGGACGGCTGGTGACCGCGCCGGACAGCACCTCCTGGTACCTGCTCCACAAGCCGCCCGGGGTGGTGACGACGCTGTCCGATCCCGAGGGTCGCCCCACGGTCGCGGGGTTCCTCGAGGGCGTCGAGGAGCGCGTCTTCCCGGTGGGCCGGCTGGACTGGGACGCCGAGGGAGCGCTGCTGCTCACGAACGACGGCGCGGCGGCGCACCGGCTCCTCCATCCGAGCTTCGAGGTTCCCCGGACCTATCTGGTCAAGGTGAAGGGCACGCCGACGGACGAGACGCTGTCCCGTCTGCTGGAAGGAGTGCGGCTGGAGGACGGACCGGCGCGCGCGCTCCGTGCCGAGCGGTTCGAGGCAACCGAGCGGAACACCTGGCTCCTCCTCCAGGTCGGCGAGGGACGACCGCACCTGGTCAAGCGGCTCTGCGCGGCAGTGGGCCATCCGGTGGTCCGGCTCTTCCGGCCGGCCCAGGCAGGTATCTCCGTGGCCGGGCTGCAGCCG